>JBPEXR010000436.1:0-7548 GCA_052031355.1 Paracoccaceae bacterium | reverse complement strand
ATCCGGAGACCCCGGAGGCGCGGGCCGAAATGGCCGGCATCCTGCAGAACGTCGCCGGCAACGCGACGCTGCGCATCCCCGAGCTGCCGGAAGGCGCCGACGTGGCGCAGATGCTGGAGGCTGGGGCCGAGATTTCCGCCTCGCTCTCCGCCGGGAACAGCGAGTCGCGCATGGTCGCCACCGAGAAGGGCGAGACGGTGACCGCCACGTCCTCCAGCGCCGGGGGCGGGCTGACGCTGCAGCTGACGCCCGAGCGGGTGGAATACAGCGCCGATGCGACCGAGGCGCTGATGCGCTTCACCGGGCCGAACATTCCCTTCCCGGTCGAGCTGGGCATCGGCGAGATGGCCCTCGCCCTGGCGATGCCGCTGGCCAAGCAGGCGCAGCCCTCGCTTTTCGGGGTGGAGCTGCGCCTCGCGGACATGGAACTGCCCGAGGTGCTCTGGGCGCTTTTCGACCCCGAGGGGCGCCTGCCGCACGATCCGGCCACCGTGGCGCTGGACATCGACGGCAGCGTGCAGCTGCACCACGACCTCTATGACCGCGAGGCGATGGAGAAGCTGCAGGCCGAGGGCACCCCGCCGGGCGAGCTGCAGGCCCTGTCGCTGAGCGAGCTGGAGCTGAAGATCGCCGGGGCCGAGGTGACGGGCACCGGGGATTTCACATTCGACAACAGCGACCTGACCACCTTCAACGGGATGCCGCGCCCGATCGGCGCCGTGGAGCTGACGCTTTCGGGCGTCAACCGCCTGATCGACACGCTGGTCGAGATGGGTCTTGTCCCCGGCGAGCAGGCCATGGGCGCACGGATGATGCTGTCGATGTTCACCGTCCCGGCCGAGGGCGAGGATGCCCGCAAGTCGGTCATCGAGATCAACGAGAGCGGTCACGTTCTGGCCAACGGTCAGCGCATCCAGTAGCGGGGCCGGGCGCTGCGGGCGCCGCGCCTGGAAGGGCGGGGCCGGTGCAGGCTTGGGGCGTCGCGCGGCGGGGGCGCTGCCCCCGCACCCCCGGAGTATTTGGGGCGAGATGAAGCCGGGGGCGGGTGCGCCCGGGGGCGCCGCTGCTTGCCTCGGGCCGGGGGCGGGGCTAGGTCTGACGCAGTGATCGAAGGGGACCCCGCATGACCGAAACACTTGCCGAAAGCCGGGTGGAAGAGCTGGCGCAGCGCCTCGTCGAGATCGCCCGCGAGGCGGGGGCCGAGGCAGCGGACGCGCTGGTCAGCGAGGGCACCTCGATCTCGGTCGAGGTGCGCGGCGGCGCGCCCGAGCATACCGAGCGTTCGGAGGGGATAGACCTTGGCCTGCGGGTGCTGCTGGGCCAGCGGCAGGCGGTGTTTTCGGCCTCCGACACCGCGGAGGCGACGCTGCGCGAGATGGCGATGCGCGCCGTGGCCATGGCGCGCGAGGCGCCGGAGGATCCCTATATCGGCCTGGCATCGCCCGGGCAGCTGGCCCGGCAACGCGACGCGGCGGAGCTGGAGCTGTGCGACCCCGCGCCCGAGCCGGCCCCCGCGGCGCTGGAGGAGGACGCGCGCCGGGCCGAGGCGGCGGCGCAGGCGGTGGCGGGTGTCAGCCAGGTGCAGGCGGCCTCGGCCAGCTATGGGCAGCACCGGTTTCACCTGGCGGCCAGCAACGGCTTCTCGGGCGGCTACGCGCGCAGCGACCGGGCGATTTCCTGCGTTGCGATCTCCGGCGAAGGCACGGGGATGGAGCGCGACTACGACGGCGAGGCCCGCGTCTTCCAAGCCGACCTGCGCAGCCCCGAGGAAATCGGCCGCCGCGCGGGCGAGCGGGCCGCCGCGCGGCACGGGGCGCGGCGGCCCAAGACCGGCGCCTACCCGGTGCTGTTCGACGAGCGGATCTCGGCCAGCCTGATCGGGCACCTGCTGGCGGCGGCCAACGGGCGGGCGGTGGCGCGCGGCGCCAGTTGGCTGATGGGCGCGCTGGGCGAGCCGGTGCTGCCCGAACACCTGGACCTGGTGGAGGAGCCGCTGCGGCCGCGGGTCTCCGGCTCGCGCCCCTTCGACGCCGAGGGGCTGCCCTGCACCGAACGCGCGATCGTGCGCGCCGGGGTGCTGCAGGGCTGGAGCCTGGACCTGGCGACGGCGCGCAAGCTGGACATGGCCCCCACCGCAAGCGCCACCCGCGGCACCGGCAGCGCGCCCAGCCCCGGGGTGGGCAACGTCACGCTGACGCCGGGCCGCGAGAGCCGCGAGGCGCTTCTGGCGCAGATGGGCACCGGGCTGCTGGTGACCAGCCTCATCGGCTCGACCATCAATCCCAACACCGGGGATTACTCGCGCGGGGCCTCGGGCTTCTGGGTCGAGGGCGGGGAGATCAAGTACCCGGTCAACGAATGCACCATCGCCGGCAACCTGCGCGAGATGCTGCGGCGGATCACCCCGGCCAACGACGCGCGCCCCTGGCTGAGCCGGCGCGTGCCCTCGCTGCTGGTGGAAGGGCTGACGCTTGCCGGAGAGTGACCTGGAGCTTCTGCACCGCGCGGCGCTGGCGGCGGGCGAGGTGGCCACGACCTATGTCGGCGGCGCGCTGGACATCCGCGACAAGCCGGCCGGCGCCGGCCCGGTCACCGAGGCGGACCTCGCCGTCAACGCGGTGCTGGAGGAGATGCTGCGCCAGGCGCGCCCCGATTATGGCTGGCTATCCGAGGAAAGCCCCGACGGCGACGCGCGGCTGGGGCGCGAGGCGGTCTTCGTGATCGACCCGATCGACGGCACCCGCGCCTTCATCGACGGGCAGGACAGCTGGGCGCATTCGCTGGCCGTGGTGCGGGGCGGGCAGGTCAGCGCCGCGGCGATCTACGTGCCGATGCGCGACATGCTGTTCACCGCCGCGCCGGGCGGCGGGGCGCGGCTGAACGGCGCCCCCATCGCCGTGTCGGAGGTGCCGCGCTGCGCGGCGGCCGAGGTCCTGGTGACGCGCCCCAACCTGGACCCCGCGCATTGGCCGGGCGGGGTGCCGGGGTTCCGGCGGGCGCACCGCCCCTCGCTGGCGTATCGCATGGGGCTGGTGGCGAAGGGCCGCTTCGACGGGATGCTGACCTTCCGGCGGTCCTGGGAATGGGACGTGGCCGCCGGCGCGCTGATCCTGGCCGAGGCAGGGGCCGTGGTCACCGACGGGCAGGGCGCGCCGCTGCGGTTCAACAACCCCGAGCCGCTGCTTCCGGGCATCATCGCCGCGGGTCCGGCGCTGCACGCCGACCTCATGGCCTATCGGCAGGCCGGGGTGACGGGCAGCGCCTAGCGCCGGCGCCGGGCCCCGGGGGTTTTCGAATGGAAGGTCGGCGGGCGCTTGGCGACCCAGGCGATGAACTTCGCCAGCCGCGGATGGGCGCGCAGCTTCTCGGGCGTGTCGTAATCGCGCGCCAGCTCGGCCTCGGTGAGGGTGGCGTGAATCTCGTTGTGGCAGATCTGGTGCAGGCGCACGGTCGGGCCGCGCTTGCCGCCCTTCAGCCGCGGCACCAGGTGATGCAGGGAAGACCGCGCCTCATCCGGGATGGGGCGCAGGCACAGGGCGCAGCGCGGCACCTCCTCCGCCTCGGGCGCATCCGGCGCTTGCCATTTCGCGCGTCGCGGCACCCCTGGCCCCCCTCCTGCTTGCCTTTTGCCTGCCGGCACGGGCAAGAGGATGAGGCAGCCAAGGCGCAAGGCAAGGACGGATGATGACGGAACAGGCGGTGGAGAGCTGCGAGGCGCTGGTGGTGGGCGGCGGGCCGGCCGGGCTGATGGCGGCCGAGCAGCTATTGGCCGCCGGGCACCGGGTGCTGCTGGTCGAGGCCAAGCCCAGCTTGGCGCGCAAGTTCCTGATGGCGGGAAAATCGGGGCTGAACCTGACCAAGGACGAGCCGCCGGAGGCTTTCCTGCGCGCCTACGGCGATACCGCCCCGCAACTGCGCGCGGCGCTGGAGGGTTTCGGCCCGGCTGCGGTGCGGGACTGGGCCGCCGGGCTGGGTCAGACCCTCTTCACCGGCTCGACCGGGCGGGTCTTCCCGGTGGCGATGAAAGCCTCGCCCCTGCTGCGCGCCTGGCTTGGCCGGCTGGAGGGCGCGGGGCTGGAGCGGCGCACCCGCTGGCGCTGGACCGGCTGGGAAGGCGAGGCGCTGTGCTTCGAGACGCCCGAGGGGGCGCGCCGGATCGCGCCGCGGGCGGCCGTTTTCGCGCTGGGCGGGGCCAGCTGGGCCCGGCTGGGGAGCGACGGCGCCTGGGCGCCGGTCTTCGCGCGGGACGGGCACGCGGTGGCGCCGTTCCAGCCCTCCAACGCCGGGTTGCGGGTCGACTGGTCGGAGCGCCTTGCGCGGCATTTCGGCCAGCCGTTGAAGAACATCGCGCTGCGCCTGCACGGGGTGGAGGGCGCGGCGCCGCCGCCGCTGCGGGGCGAGGCGATGCTCTCGGCCCGCGGGCTGGAGGGCGGCGCGGTCTACACGCTGACGCCCTACCTGCGCGCGGGCGCGCGGCTGGGCGTGGACCTGCTGCCGGACCTGGAGGCCGCGGAGGTCGCGCGGCGCATCGCCCGGCCGCGCGGCAAGACGAGCCTGTCGAACCACCTGCGCAAGGTGCTGCGCCTCGATCCCGCCAAACAGGCGCTGCTGATGGAGATGGCCGCCCCGCTGCCGCATTTCCCCGAGGTGCTGGCCCAGATCGTCAAGGACCTGCCGATCCGCCACGCCGGGCCGCGGCCGATGGACGAGGCGATCTCGACCGCCGGGGGGCTGCGGTTCGACGCGCTGGACGCGGGCCTGATGCTGCGCGCCCGGCCGGGGACCTTCTGCGCCGGAGAGATGCTGGACTGGGAGGCGCCGACGGGCGGCTACCTGCTGACCGCTTGCCTGGCGACCGGGCGCCTGGCGGGACGCTCGGCCGCCGCCTGGCTGGGGCGGGACGCGGGCTGAGCCCGCGCGCCGGGGTCGCGGATCAGGCCGGGGCGGTGAGGCGCCGGAACGCCTCGCGCGCCCGCATCCGCTTGAGGTAGGCCGAGAAATCCGCGTTCTCCGCCGGGAACTTGGCGGATTTTGCCCAGCCGCCGCAATGGGCCAGGATGATGTCCGGCACGCTGGGCTCGGCGCCCATGAGGTAGGGCCCCTCCATCCCCGCGATCAGGCGGTCGAGGTTGCGGGCGTATTCCCATTTCAGGCTGTCCTTCACCTCCGGCACGCGGCGGTCTTCGGGCAGGATGAAACTGTGGCGGGCGGCGGTCCAGAGAACGGCGTCGATCTCGTCCAGCACGCGGTGGGTCATGGCGTCCTGGCGCGCGCGCTCCAGCGTGCCGGCGGCGGCGGTGAAGGCGCCGTGGCGGTCGGCCAGGAACTGCAGGATCGCGGTGGAATCGGCGATCGTCTGGCCGTCGACCACCAGGTAGGGGATCTTGCCGGTGGGGTTCATCTTCACCACCGTCTCGCTGCGCGGCTTCTCGGGGTGGTGGCGGTAGGGCACGCCCAGCTCCTCCAGCATCCAAAGAACGCGGAACGCGCGGCTTTGCGCATGCCCGTATAGCTCGTACATCTGCTTTCCTCCCTTGGGCACAGGCCCTTTGCGGGGCATCTGATCACGCGGCGCAGGGGGCCGCAAGGCCGGGGAGCCAGGGTCCCAGATGCACGGGCCGGATGCGCGGGCGGGAGAGGCGCCGCCTAGCGCCGGGCCAGCATCGCCAGGCGGATCAGCAGCCGCTCGACCAGCGCCATCGCGGGGGCGTTCTGCCCGGCGGAGCGCAGCGTCAGGTCGGTGTCGGTGATCGCCTCGACCGCCGATTCCAGGCGGAACCGGTCCCAGGTTTGCGCCTGGCGCAGCATCCGGTCGCGGCGGGGGCCGAAGACCGGCGGACGCAGCCGGCCGATGCCCTGCGCCGCGCCCCCCGGGTCCGAGGCGGCGGCCAGCAGCGTGCGGAAGTGGCGCATCACCCCGATGCACAGGCCCACCGGCTGCACGCCTTGGGCCCGAAGGCGCTTCATCACCGGGCCGATCTCGGCCGAGCGTCCCTCGGCCACGATGTTGAGGATGTCGTCGAGATCCGCCTCGGTCGAGGCGGGGGCGCAGGCGGCGATGTCGGCGGCCTCCAGCGGGGCGGGGTCGTTCAGCTTGTAGAGGGCGATCTTCTCCAGCGTCTGGCGGAAATCGCCGGGGTCGAGGGCGCGCGACAGGGCCGTCAGGTCCTCCATCGCCTCGCGCGGGACCTCTGCCAGCCCGGCGCGCTTCAGCTCGGCCTCGATCTCCTCGCGGCTGGGCGGATCGTCGTAGAGGCCCACGGCGTAGGCGTTGGAATGCCCCTCGAAAAGCTTGCGCAGCTTCGACTTGGCGGTCAGCTGTCCGGCGGTGACGATGATCTGCGCGTCGCCGGGGGCCCAGTCGCGCAGCGCGCCCTCGATCACCGGGGCCAGCCCGTCGGCGGCATCCTCGACGAAGGCGACGCGCGGGCCGGGGAAGAAGCCCTGCGCCTTGACGGCATCAGACAGCAGCGCGCCGTCCTTGCGCAGCTCGGCCGCGGGAATGCGCGTCAGGCGCATCTCTTCCTCGCCGCGGGGGCCAAGCAGGGCGGCGATCACCTCCTGCCGGCGCAGGGCGACGCGCATGGCATCGGCGCCGAAGATCAGCAGACCGGTGCGGTCCGGCTCGGGCCGGGCGAAATAGCGCGGCGCGTCGCGTCCCGACAGCTTCATGCCAGCGCCGCGAGGTCGAGCAGCAGCCGGTCCACCAGTTGATCGGCCAGGATGATCATCAGCCGTTCCTCGGCATCGCGCTGCGCCGCCAGCGTCGCCACGGTCGAGCCGGTGGCCGAATAGCCGGTGAAGCTGCGCGTGCTGCCGGAGGCGACGACGGGCCCCTGCGGGCCGCGCCGAAGGCGGTAGTCCAGCTCGCCCACCAGGTTGTAGCGCGTGGTCCGTCCGTCCGAGGTCTCGCCCAGCCCGCGCCGGCTTTGCGACAGCGACAGCTCCAGCGCATAGGGGGCCGCGGGGCCGCCGGCGCCCAGCCGGTCCTCCAGCCGCTGCAGCAGGCGGTAGCCCTGGGGCGTTTCGGGATCGGCGATCTGCACCTGGCCCTGCAGCGCCCGCCCGGGGCCGCCCGGGCCATAGGCGGGGGTGAAGCCGCAGGCCGCCAGCGCGGGCAGGCCCAGGCCGGCGGCGCCGAGGCGCAGGAACTGGCGGCGATTACATGACGACATTCACGATCCGGCCGGGCACGACGATGACTTTCTTGGGCTGGGCCCCGTCCAGCACCTTGGCCACAGCTTCGGTGCCGAGGGCGATCTTTTCAACCTCGGACTTGTCCATGTCGCGGGGCACGCGGATCTCGGCGCGGCGCTTGCCGTTGACCTGGACCGGCAGGGTCACCTCGTCCTCGATCAGCATGGCGGGGTCGGCCTTGGGCCAGGGCGCCTCGGCGATCAGCCCCTCGCCGCGCTGCATGGCCCAGATCTCCTCGGAGAGATGCGGGGTGAAGGGCGACATCAGCTGCGCCAGCGCGGTGATCGCCTGGCGCTGCGCGGCGGCGCCGGCCTTCGACTTCGACAGCACGCCGGTGAAGGCGTAGAGCCG
>JBPEXR010000435.1:0-2948 GCA_052031355.1 Paracoccaceae bacterium | reverse complement strand
ATCAGCGCCAGCCCCTCCTTGGGGCCCAGGGTCACCGGCTCCAGCCCCGCCTCGGCCAGCGCGTCGCGCGCGGGCATCTGGCGGCCGGCCAGGGTGGCGGTGCCTTCGCCGATCATCGCGGCGGCCATGTGGGCCAGCGGCGCCAGGTCGCCCGAGGCGCCGACCGAGCCCTGGTCGGGGACCAGCGGCAGAAGGTCGGCGGCCAGCATCGCCTCGATCTGGGTGATGATGCGCCAGCGCACGCCGCTGGCGCCGCGGCCCAGCGAGAGCAGCTTCAGCGCCATCATCAGGCGCACCGTCGCGGCGTCCAGCGGCGCCCCGACGCCGCAGCAATGCGACAGGATCAGGTTGCGCTGCAGCTGCGCGGTCTGGCTGGCCGGGATCTTCAGCGAGGCCAGCTTGCCGAAGCCGGTGTTGACGCCGTAGACCGCCGTCTCGCCCTCGGCCGCTTCGGTCACTAGCCGGGCGGCACGTTCGACCGCATCTTGCGCCCGGCGGTCGAGGTGCAGCGGGGCGGGGGCGCCGCGCCAGATCGCCTCCAGCGCCGAAAGCGGCGTTTCGCCGGGGATCAGGGCAATGGTCATGCGCGGCCTCCGATGATGCGGCGGTGCAGGGGGTTGAAGCCGATGCGCCAGGCCAGCTCCCGCGGGTGCTCGGCGTCCCAGATCGCCAAATCGGCCCGCGCGCCCTGGCACAGCGCGCCGCGGTCCGCCAGCCCCAGCGCCCGGGCGGCATGGCAGGTGACGCCGCGCAGCGCTTCCTCGGGCGTCATCCCGAAGAGCGTGCAGCCCATGTTCATCGTCAGCAGCAGCGAGGTGAGCGGCGAGGAGCCGGGGTTGCAATCGCTGGCCAGCGCCATCGGCACGCCCGCCTCGCGGAAGGCCGCGACCGGGGGCAGCTGCGTCTCGCGCAGGGTGTAGAAGGCGCCGGGCAGCAGCACCGCGGTGGTGCCGGCCTGTGCCATGGCGCGCGCGTCCTCGGGCCGGGCGTATTCCAGGTGGTCGGCGGAAAGCGCGCCGTACCGCGCCGCCAGCGCCGCGCCGCCCATGTGCGACAGCTGCTCGGCGTGCAGTTTCACCGGCAGGTTCAGCGCCCGCGCCCGTTCGAACACCCGGGCCACCTGGGCGGCGTCGAAGGCGATATGCTCGCAGAACCCGTCCACCGCATCGACAAGGCCGGCCTCGGCGGCGGCTTCCATCCCCGGCAGGACGACCTCGTCGATATAGGCGTCGGCGCGGCCCTCATATTCCGGCGGGACGGCGTGGGCGGCCAGGTAGGTCAGGCGCAGCTCCACGTCCCGCGCGGCGGCCAGGCGGCGGGCGGCGCGCAGCATGCGCAGCTCGGCCTCCACCTCCAGCCCGTAGCCGGATTTCACCTCGACGGTCGTCACGCCCTCGGCCAGCAGCGCGTCGAGGCGGGGCAGGGCGGAGGCGACCAGCGCCTCTTCCGAGGCGTCGCGCGTGGCGGTGACGGTGGCGCGGATGCCGCCGCCGGCCTGCGCGATCTCGGCGTAGCTGGTGCCCTGAAGGCGCGCCTCGAATTCATCGGCGCGACTGCCGGCGTGGACCAGGTGCGTGTGGCAGTCGATCAGCCCGGGCGTGACCAGGCGGCCCTCCAGGCGCTCCTCCGGCACCTTGCGTGCGGCCTCCGGAAGCCCGGCCCGGGAGCCGGCGTAGGCGATGCGGCCGTCCTGCAGCCACAGCGCGCCATCCTCGATCAGCCCGTAGCCCGTGGGGGTGTCGAGGCAGGCCAGCCGCGCGTCGGTCAGGAGCATGGGATTCCCCTTGTATGAACTGCGTTAATTCTGTTTATGTATAGGCATAATATCTGTCAACATGGGAGGCACGCATGGGGCGGCAGGTGATCTGGGCCGAGCGGGCGCTATTGCCGGAGGGCTGGGCCGAGGCGGTGCGCCTGGAGATCGCGGAGGGGCGGATCGCCGAAGTCGCGCCCGGCGCGGCGCCCGAGGGCACGCGCGCGGACGTGCTGCTGCCTGCCCCGGCCAATTGCCATTCCCATGCCTTCCAGCGCGCCATGGCGGGCCTGGCCGAGCGGCGCAGCCCGGCGGGGCGCGACAGCTTCTGGACCTGGCGCAAGCTGATGTATCGCTTCCTCGAAACCCTGACGCCGGAGCAGGTGGAGGCGATCGCCGCGATGGTGCAGATGGAGATGCTGGAGGCCGGCTTCGGCGCCAGCGTGGAGTTTCACTATCTCCACCACCAGCCGGACGGCACGCCCTACGACGACCCCGCGGAGATGGGCGCGCGCATCGCCGCGGCGGCGGCGCGCAGCGGCATCGGGCTGACGTTGCTGCCGGTGCTCTACAGCCAGGGCGGCTGCGACGGGCGGGCGCTGGAGGGTGGCCAGCGCCGCTTCGGCAGCGACCTGGAGGGCTTCGCCCGGCTGCTGGAGGGCGCAACCGCCGCGCTGGCCGATCTGCCCGGCGACTGCCATCTGGGCGCCGCGCCCCATTCGCTGCGCGCGGTGCCGCCCGCCGCGCTTTCCGCGCTTCCGGGGTTGGTGGGGGAGGCGGCGCCGCTGCACATGCACCTGGCCGAACAGCAGGCCGAGGTGGAGGAGGTGCGCGCGGCGCTGGGCGCGCATCCGGTGGACTGGGCGCTGGCGGAGATGGAGCTTGGCCCGCGCTGGTGCCTGATCCATTGCACGCAGATGTCGCCGGACCAGGCCGGGAGGCTGGCGCGCAGCGGCGCGACCGCGGGCCTGTGCCCCCTGACCGAGGCCAACCTCGGCGACGGTATCTTCCAGGGCACCGCCTGGGCCGAGGCGGGCGGCGCGCTGGCGGTCGGGTCGGACAGCAACATCCGCATTTCCCTGGCCGAGGAGCTGCGCCAGCTCGACACCAGCCAGCACCTGCGCGACGGCAGCCGGGCGGCGCTGGCCCGGCCCGGCGGTTCGGCCGGGCGCTGGCTGCTGGAGGCGGCAGCGGC
>JBPEXR010000434.1:0-1683 GCA_052031355.1 Paracoccaceae bacterium | reverse complement strand
CTCCGGACGAGGCGGCGCCGGCAGGGGCGATGCGCGTCGGCTTCACCTGTTCCAAGAAGATCGGCAATGCCGTGGCCCGCAACCGGGCCAAGCGGCGGCTGCGCGCGGCCGCCCGCGCGGTGCTGGCGGCGCAGGGCCGGCCCGGCTGGGACTACGTGCTGATCGGCCGCCCCGGCCAGACCGTCAGCCGCGATTACGCCGCGCTGGAGCGTGACCTCGCCGAGGCGCTGGCGCGGCTGCACGCCCCCCGCCCGCCCCGGCCGGATCGCGGCCAGGGCCCCGCGCGATGAGCCCGCTCGCCCATCTTGCCGCCCTGCCCGTGCGCGCCTACCGGCTGCTGTTCTCGCCCTGGGTCGGCCACGGCTGCCGGTTCCAGCCGACATGTTCGGCCTATGCGCTGGAAGCGCTGGAGCGGCACGGCGCCCTGCGCGGCCTCTGGCTGACCCTGCGCCGCCTTGCGCGCTGCCATCCCTGGGGCGGATCGGGTTATGACCCCGTGCCGCCGCGCCCCGGCACCCGCAGCTAGCACGCGCCCCATTCCGCCATGCGCCCCGATGCGCTAGAAGGCGGCGGAATAGATCGGAAAGCCCCATGTTCGACACGCCCGAAGACATCCACCCGCTGTTCGCCGGCGCCCCCTCGGGGACCGAGTTCAAGAAGCTGCGCAAGCGCATCGTCCGCCAGACCCGCGAGGCGATCGAGCATTACGGCATGATCGAACGCGGCGCGCGCTGGCTGGTGTGCCTCTCGGGCGGCAAGGACAGCTACACGCTGCTCGCCGCGCTCCACGAGCTGAAGTGGCGCGGCCTGCTGCCGGTGGACCTGCTGGCCTGCAACCTCGACCAGGGCCAGCCCGGCTTTCCCGCAACCGTCCTGCCGGAGTTCCTGGAACGCATGGGCGTGCCGCACCGGATCGAGTACCAGGACACCTACAGCGTGGTGAAGGAGAAGGTCCCGGCGGGGCGCACCTATTGCGCGCTCTGCTCGCGGCTGCGGCGCGGCCACCTCTACCGCATCGCGCGCGAGGAAGGCTGCTCGGCCGTGGTGCTGGGCCATCACCGCGACGACATTCTCGAGACCTTCTTCATGAACCTCTTCCACGGCGGCCGGCTGGCGACCATGCCGCCCAAGCTGCTGAACGAAGAGGGCGATCTTTTCGTCTATCGCCCCCTCGCCAACGTCGCCGAGGCCGATTGCGAGAAGTTCGCCCGGGCGATGAACTACCCCATCATCCCCTGCGATCTCTGCGGCAGCCAGGAAGGGCTGCAACGCCAGCAGGTGAAGGCGATTCTCGACGGCTGGGAGAAGAACAGCCCCGGCCGCCGGCAGGTGATGTTCCGCGCCCTGATGAACGCGCGCCCCTCGCATCTTCTGGACCCGAAACTCTTCGATTTCGCCGGGCTGACCCGCGAAACCGGCGAAGTTTCCGAAAATTCCGCGGAGATTCCGCGCCTGCGTTAACCCCTTCGCGGCGCGATTGGTTTACCTTTTGTTCGAATGCGATGCGTGGCCCAGGGCCGCGCACCGGAACGCTGCCGGCACGCGACCGGCCAGCCATCGGCACGCGGCGACGTGCCCAGCCGCGCTGCATGCGCGGTGCCGGCGCGCCGCGCATGGGGGAACCGGCGCCAAACCACCCAGCCCCGGTGATCTCGCCCCGCTCCCCCACGCCCAACTTCACCT
>JBPEXR010000433.1:0-16560 GCA_052031355.1 Paracoccaceae bacterium | reverse complement strand
ACGCCGTCGGGCTGGTGCGCCAGCACCTCCTCGGCGGTGGCGGTGGCCGGCAGGACGGTGACGTCGCAGCCCGCCGAGGCGAGCGAGCGCAGGATGTTGCGCTTGGCGCCGTAATCGACCGCGACGACCTTGTGCCGCGCGGCGGTCTGGCGGGCGTAGCCCTCGGGCCAGGCCCAGCGCATCTCGTCCCAGCGGTAGCTTTGCGCGCAGGTCACGTCGCGCGCCAGGTCACGCCCCTGCAGCCCCTCGAAGTCGCGCGCGGCGCGCACCAGCGCCTCGGTGTCGAAGCGCCCCTCGGGGTCATGCGCCAGAACGGCGTGCGGCGCGCCCTGCTGGCGGATGGCGCGGGTCAGGCGGCGGGTGTCGATCCCGCCGATGGCGATGCGACCGCGCTTCGCCAGCCAGTCCGACAGCCGCCCGGCGGCGCGCCAGTTCGACGGCTCGGTGGGCATCCACTTGACCACCATGCCCTCGGCCACCGGGTCCTGCGCCTCCTCGTCCTCGGGGGTGACGCCGGTGTTGCCGATGTGCGGGAAGGTGAAGGTGACGATCTGCCCGGCGTAGGAGGGATCGGTCATGATCTCCTGGTAGCCGGTCATCGCGGTGTTGAAGCACAGCTCGGCCGCGCATTGCCCGGTGGCGCCGAAGCCGCGCCCGAAGAATAGCGTCCCGTCCGCAAGGGCAAGGCAGGCGGTTGGCGCGGGCGACGTGGACTGGGCCATGGCGGTCTCCGGTGTTCTGGCTGGGTCTGGCGGGGCGGGGTGCAAATCGGGCGCAACCTAGGGAGGGCGCGGGGTGCGGTCAAGGCCCTTCGGGCCCGGTCAGTCACGGCCCTTTGGGCCCGGTCAGTCACGGCCTTCCGGGCAGGGGAAACAAGCGGCGTGACGTCACCCGGCGGGCCGGTTGCCTCGCATTTTGCCCTCGACTAAGGTCGGAGGCTTCAATGCCACCGGATCGAGGCTTTCTGAATGGACTTGCGAACCCGCGTGAACGCCGCCCTGAAGCAGGCCATGCGCGACAAGGCGGCGGCCCGCCTGGCGACGCTGCGCCTGATCAACGCGGCCATCAAGGATCGCGACATCGCCGCCCGCGGCGAGGGCAACGACGAGGGCGTGCCGGACAGCGAGGTCCTGGCCATCCTGGGCAAGATGGTGCGCCAGCGCCAGGAAAGCGCCCGCACCTACGAGGAGGCCGGCCGGCTGGACCTGGCCGAGCGTGAGCGCGCCGAGATCGAGGTGATCGGCGAGTTCCTGCCGCGCCAGCTGTCGGACGAGGAGATCGACCAGGCCATCGACGCCGCGATCGAGGAAGTGGGCGCCGAATCCATTCGCGACATGGGCCGGGTGATGGGGGCGCTGAAGGCGCGCTACACCGGGCAGATGGACTTCGGCGCGGCGGGCCCGAAGGTGAAGGACCGCCTCTCCGCCTGATCCTGGCCGGAAGAGCCGCCGGGGTGGCGCGGAGGCGCTTCGCCCGATCGCTTCGTTCCGTATTCTTGGTGCTTTAAGCCGCCGACCGCGCGCGGGCCGGGAAGCTGCGCGCGATCTCGGCCTTCTCGGCGGGGTCCGTCACCTCGAACCGGCGCACGAAACGCGGCTTGAAGCCGATGCGCCCGCGCCGGGCGCCGAAATTCTCGCCATGGTTCAGCATGTAAAGGGCGGCGGCAAAGCCGAAGGGCGTCAGCCGCCGTCCCGCCAGCCGCGCGAGGTACGGGAACATGCGGTGCTCATGCGCCAGCATCGCCCCCAGGAAGGCCGTCTCGGGGTGCGGCGCGTCGAGGTCGAACCGCAGGGCCGCGCAGCTTCCGCAAAGCTTCCAGAAAGGTTTGCGCAGGGGCGTGGCCAGCGAGGGCGGCCCGGCGCGGCCGATGCGCCCGGCGGCCAGATCCTCGACATAGCCGCGCGCCACCAGGTAGCCGCCGCGGGCCTGGCCCTCCAGCATGTGCGCCACCGCGCGGCGGTGCAGCAGGTCGTCGGCGTCGAAGCTCATGGCGTAGCCCGCGCGCGGGCCGGCCTGGGGCAGGGCGGCGGCGAGGGCGGCGAGCTTGTTCCACTTGTCGTTGCCCTCGACACGTTCGGTGAAGGGCAAAAAGCGGATGCGCGGGTCCTGGGGCAGCCCCTCGGGGCGGTCCTGCCCGCAGATCACCGCCATCCAGCGCGGATCGCTTTGCGCGCGGAAGCTTTCCAGCGTCTGCGCCAGGCGCGCGCTGACCGCGCCCCAGTCGCCGACCTGTGCCCGGGCCACCAGCGGCACCAGGAAGACCACCGCCTCGGCCGGGGCGGGGCGGTGGCCGGCGGCGCCGGCGCGCAGCTCCAGCGCCGCGCGCTCCGAGGCGGCCAGCCCCGGGCGCTGGGCGGCCACGGCCGGCCCGTGCAGCGCCGCGGCGGCAAGGTGGGTCAGGCGCAGACGTTTCGGCGTCGCGGGGGCTTGGGCCATGCTCTGTCCTTCCGGGGCCTCAGGCGGGACGTAGCGCGCGCAGCGCGTCGTCCAGCTCGCCGTGCAGGATTTTGCGCTCCTCTTCGCTCAGGAAGGCGCCCAGTTCAACCTCGCGCCCGCAGCCGCGCAGGGTCAGGTAATGCGGCACCGGGCCGCCCGTCGGGTGGATCTGCAAGCGCGTCCAGTGCGGGGCGCATTCCCAGACCTGCGGATCGGCCCCGGGGGCGGCGCGCACCAGCCGCAGCAGATCGCCCCGCAGCTGCAGCGTCTCGGTCAGGCGGCCGTCGCGGTAGCTGCGCCGTAGCCCCCACCACAGCGCCCAGATCGCCCCCACCAGGAAGGGCAGCAACCCCCAGAGCGCGGCAGAGCCCAGCAGCGGGAACAGCGGCAGGGCGATCAGCCCGGCGGCCGCCAGGATCACCCCGGCGAAGCCGCGCGGCGGCAGCGACCGGTGCGGCCAGAGCAGCAGCGCGCGGTGGCCGTTCTCCTCGCGCCAGGAATAGGGCATCGACGTGCCTCCTTGGGTGGGTGGCTGCCACGAAAAAGGGGCCCCGCAGGGCCCCTTTGTGGTCATCTCCCGGGGCCTTAGTGGGCCGGGGATTTGTCCCAGTCTTCCTGCTTGGGCAGGGTTTCGAAGGTATGCTCCGGCGGCGGGCTGGGCAGCGTCCATTCCAGCGTGTCCGCATATTCGTTCCAGTAGTTGTTCTGGGTCACGCGGGCGCCCTTGACCAGGGTCCAGGCGACGACGCCGAAGAAGAACAGGAACGAGGCGAAGGACAGGAAGGCACCCCAGCTCGACCACGCGTTCCAGTAGGCGAAGGCCTCCGGGTAGTCGATGTAGCGGCGCGGCATGCCCTGGCGGCCCAGGAAGTGCTGCGGGAAGAACGTCAGGTTGGCCCCGATGAACATCGTCCAGAAGTGCAGCTTGCCGGCCCATTCGGGGTACTGCCGCCCGGTCATCTTGCCGAAGTAGAAGTAGATGCCGGCGAAGATGGCGAAGACGGCGCCCAGGCTCATCACGTAGTGGAAGTGCGCCACGACGTAGTAGGTGTCGTGGTAGGCGCGGTCGATGCCGGCCTGGCTCAGCACGATGCCGGTGACGCCGCCCACGGTGAAGAGGAACAGGAAGCCGAAGGCCCAGAGCATCGGCGTCTTGAACTCGACCGAGCCGCCCCACATCGTCGCGATCCAGCTGAAGACCTTCACGCCGGTCGGCACCGCGATGACCATTGTCGCCAGCATGAAGTAGGACTGCTGGGTCAGGCTCATGCCGACGGTGTACATGTGGTGCGCCCAGACGACGAAGCCCAGCGCGCCGATCGCGATGATCGCCCAGACCATCGGCAGGTAGCCGAAGATGGGCTTGCGGCTGAAGGTGGCGATCACGTGGCTGATGATGCCGAAGCCGGGCAGGATGATGATGTAGACCTCCGGGTGGCCGAAGAACCACAGGATGTGCTGGTAGAGCACCGGGTCACCGCCGCCGGCCGGGTCGAAGAAGGTGGTGCCGAAGTTGCGGTCGGTCAGCAGCATGGTGATGGCGCCGGCCAGCACCGGCAGGGCCAGCAGGATCAGCCATGCGGTGACGAAGATCGACCAGGAGAAGAGCGGCACCTTGAACAGCGTCATGCCGGGCGCGCGCATGTTCAGGAAGGTGGTGATCATGTTGATCGCCCCCAGGATCGAGCTGGCGCCCGAGACGTGCACGGCGAAGATCGCCAGGTCCATGGAGAAGCCGCCCTCGGTCGTCGACAGCGGCGGGTAGAGCACCCAGCCCACGCCCGAGCCCAGCTGGTCGTTGCCGCCCGGCGAAAGCACCGAGGAGACCGCCAGCAGGGTGCCGGTGACATAAAGCCAGAAGCTGAGGTTGTTCATCCGCGGGAAGGCCATGTCCGGCGCGCCGATCTGCAGCGGCATGAAGTAGTTGCCGAAACCGCCGAAGAGCGCCGGAATCACCACGAAGAACATCATCAGGATGCCGTGGCCGGTGATCAGCACGTTCCACAGGTGGCCGTTGGGGGTGCAGGTGGCATCGGACGCGAACATCCGGGCGCCTTCCAGGCACATGTACTGGACGCCGGGGTCCATGAGTTCGAGCCGCATGTAAACGGTGAATGCGACCGAGATGAAACCCACGAGCGCCGAAACGACAAGGTACAGCAGACCGATGTCCTTGTGGTTCGTCGACATGAACCAGCGGGTAAAGAAGCCGCGCTCGTCCTCGTGCTCGTGGCCGTGAATGGCTGCGTCCGCCATATCTGCCTCCTGCTAGCGGTTGGGGGCGCGCGGTTGCCCGCACGCCCGAAATTGCGGCTGTTTTAATCGGGCGCGCCGGGCACGGCAATGTCCGACTTTGCCGCAGGGGGGGAAATAATGCCGCATGAACCCCGATCGCGGCGCGCCGGGTGGGCGCGGCGGCCAGGCGGGGAGGGGGGCAGGGCGGGGGCGTTGGGCGTGCGGCCCGTCCCGCCGCCTAGCCGGCCGTGCAGGCCGGGCCCGCCGCCTCGGCGCCGAAGGTGCGCTCGAAGGCGGCGCGAAGGGCCACGTCCAGATCGCCCATCGTCACCGGCAGGCCCAGGTCGACCAGGCTTGTCACCCCGTGGCCGGTGATGCCGCAGGGCACGATGCCGTCGAAATGCGACAGGTCCGGCTCGACGTTGATCGAGATGCCGTGGAAGCTGACCCAGCGCCGCAGGCGGATGCCGATGGCGGCGATCTTGTCCTCGCGCGGGGTGCCGTCGGGCTGGGGCGGCTTGTCCGGGCGAGGCACCCAGACGCCGACGCGGCCCGGGCGGATCTCGCCGCGCAGGTTGAAGCTGTCGAGCGTAGCTATCACCCATTGCTCCAGCTGGCGCACGAAACAGCGCACGTCGCGCCCGCGCGCGCCCACGTTCAGCATGACGTAGGCCACCCGCTGGCCGGGGCCGTGGTAGGTGTACTGCCCGCCGCGCTTGGATGTGTGGACGGGGAACCGTTCGGGGTCCGTCAGGTCCTCGGGCCGGGCCGAGGTGCCGGCGGTGTAGAGCGGCGGATGTTCGACCAGCCAGACGCATTCGGGGGCGCGCCCCTCGGCGATGGCGGCGGCGCGCGCCTCCATGAAACGCACGGCCTCGTCGTAGTCGGTCAGCCCGTCAGATGTGATCCATTCGACCATGCGCCCTCCTAGCGCGCGGCGGCGGGCTTGGGAAGACCGCTGCAGGGCCGGGCGCGCCGCCGGGCGCGCGGCCGGGCACGCGAATGGGCGCCCGCCAGGAGCCTAGGCCGCCTCGGCGGTCAGCTGGCGCAGGATCTCGGCATAGGTCTCGGCGCCCTGGGCGCCGGTGACCAGGTACTTGCCCTCGAAGACCATGCCCGGCACGCCGCTGATCCCGCGCGAGGTCCAGAACCGCTCGGCCTCGCGGACCGGGGTGGTCAGCGCCTCGGTGTCGAGCGCCGCCTCCAGCGCCGCGCCGTCGAGGCCCAGCCCCTCGGCCACGCCGCGCAGCACCGCCGGGTCGGAAACATCGCGCTGGTCGGTGAAATAGGCGGTGAAGAGCGCCTGTTTCATGTCGTGCTGCCGCCCCAGCTTGCCGGCCCAGTGGATCGCCTGGTGGGCGCGGAAGGTGTTCACCATGCGGCTGGCATCGGTGAAGTTGAAGGCAAAGCCCAGCTCCGCGCCGACCGCGGCCAGCCGCGCGCGGTTCTTGGCGCTGTCCTCGCGGGTGATGCCGTACTTCTCGGTGATATGCTCGGTCAGGTTCTGGCCCTCGGGGCCCATCTGCGGGTTCAGCTCGAAGGGGTGCCAATGCACCTCGGCCTCGATCCCGGTCGCCTCCAGCGCGCGGGCCAGCTGGCGGTAGCCGACGATGCACCAGGGGCAGACCACGTCCGAGACGATGTCGATGCGCAGGGGGGCGGGGGAGAATTCGGACATGTCAGCCTCCGGGCTGGGAAAGGGCGTTCCCCATCACATGGGGCGCCGCGGCAGGGGCCGCAAGGGCGGGCAGCGGGACGGGCGCCGGGCGCAAAAGTGGCCCCCGCGCGGGGCGCGAAATTTTTGCCCGGCGCCCCGGATTTGCCTCTTGGCATCGCAAGGCGGCTTGGGTATACGCCCCCCACCAGTCACGTGCGGTCGTGGCGGAATTGGTAGACGCGCAGCGTTGAGGTCGCTGTGGGGTAACTCCCGTGGAAGTTCGAGTCTTCTCGACCGCACCATCTTCCCCCCGGCTGGGGTGATCCCGACAATCAGAACTGACGTGTCGCGCCTCGCTCGAGGGCGAATTGCCGTGTCGCGACAGGTGTTTGCGGGGCGATCTTCACGCCCCTAGGGCAGCGCGGCCAGCCATAGCCAGGCGGTGATGACCGAGCCCGCCGTGGCCAGAAGCACCGAAGAAGCCGCCACCCGCCGCGCCCGGCCGTACATGTTGGCGAAGACATAGGCGTTGACCCCCGGCGCCATCGCCGCGGTCAGCACGGCCGAGCGGAAGGCCGGCACCTCCAGCGCGAAGAGGCGCCCAAGGCCGAAGGTGATCGCCGGGTGCAGCACCAGCGCGATGGCGCAGACGTAGCCGATGATCCGCAGGTCCCCCTCGGGGCGGTACTGGAAAAGCACGCCGCCCATGCCGAACAGCGCCGCCGGCAGGGCCGAGCGCACCATGAGGTCAAGCGCCGCGACCACCGGCTCGGGCATCGGCAGGCCGGTCAGGTTGACGGCGAAGCCCAGCGCGATGCCGATGATCAGCGCGTTGCGGAACATCGCCCGCAGCACCGTGCCGGCCATCGACAGCGGCGCGCGGCCGCGGGCGCGCACCACCTCCATCGCGGTGATGCCCAGCCCGTAGCAGAAGGGCGAATGCAGCGCGATGATGGCGAAGTTCGCCTCCAGCGCCGCGGGCCCGTAGGCGCGTTCGGTGATCGCCAGCCCCAGAAGCAGCGAGTTGGAGAAAAGGCAGCAAAAGCCGATCGCCACCGCGTCTTCCCAGTCGCGCCCGAAGAGGAACCGCGCCCCCAGCAGGCCGGCGGCGAAACCGGTGGCGGCGCCCGTGTAGAAGGCCGTCAGCAGGCGCCAGTCGAAACCGGCGGCGAGGTCCAGCTCGGATATCGCGCGGAAGAGCAGGCAGGGGATGGCGAAGTTCTGGGTGAACTTCATCAGCCCCGCGACGCCATCGGCGGGGAAATAGCCGCGCCAGGTCGCCAGGTAGCCGAAGCCGATGACCAGGAAGACCGGCAGGATGACCTGCAGCAGCGCCTGCATCAGCGCGCGCCCGTCACAGCTCGAAACGGATCACCATCCCGTCGTGGGCGGGGGTGACATGCTCGGGCGTTTCGGCGTCGACGGTCGCGTAATCCAGGTCGATGTGCATGTTCGTCAGCACCGCGCGGCGCGGGGCGGCGCGGGCGATCCAGTCGAGCGAGAGCGCCAGGTGCGCGTGGGTGGGGTGCGGCTTGCGGCGCAGCGCGTCCAGCACCCAGCATTCGGCGCCTTCGACCGCGGCCCAGGCGGCCTCGCTCATCTCCGAGACGTCGGGCAGGTAGACCAGCGGCCCGATGCGGAAGCCAAGCGCGGTGATATTGCCGTGCGGCACCGCGAAGGGGGTGAAGGTGATTGGCCCGCCGGGCCCGTCGATCACCGTGTCGCCGTCCAGATCGTGCAGGTCCAGGATCGGCGGGTAGGAGGACCATTCGGGCTGCACGAAGACATAGGCGAACCGCTCCAGCAGGGCGGCGCGGGTCTCGGCATCGGCCCAGACGGGCAGGCGGCGGCGCATGTTGTAGACGATCATGCGCAGATCATCGATGCCGTGCACGTGGTCGGCGTGCGAATGGGTGTAGATCACCCCGTCGAGGCGCCCGACCCCGGCGTCCAGCAACTGCGCGCGCAAATCGGGCGAGGTGTCGATCAGCACCTGCGTGGTGCCGCCCGGCCCGTCGCGTTCGACCAGCATCGAGCAGCGCCGGCGGGCGTTGCGCGGCTCGGCCGGGTCGCAGTCGCCCCAGTTGCCGCCCAGCCGCGGCACCCCGCCGGAGGAGCCGCAGCCAAGGATGGTAAAGCGCAGCGCGCCGCTCATGCAGCCGCCTCGAAGGCCGGCACGCGGGTGAAGAGCCGTTCGAAATTCGCCTCCGTTGCGGCCGCGAAGTCCTTGTAGTCCATGCCGAAAAGCTCGGCCCCGACGCGGGCGGTATGGGCGGTGTAGGCCGGCTCGTTCCGCTTGCCGCGGTGCGGCGGCGGGGCAAGGTAGGGGCTGTCGGTTTCCACCAGGATACGGTCCAGCGGGGCGGCGGCGAAAATCTCGCGCAGCTCGCGGCTTTTGGGGAAGGCGGCGATGCCGGACATCGAAAGGTAGAACCCCAGCTCCAGCGCCGCGCGCGCCAGCTCGGCGCCCGAGGAGAAGCAGTGCATCACGCAGCTGTAGGGCTGCGCGGCATAGCCTTCGGCCAGGATGCGGGCCATGTCCTCGTCGGCGGCGCGGGCGTGGATGATCAGCGGCAGGCCGGTCTCCTGCGCCGCCTCGATATGCACCCGCAGCGAGCGTTGCTGCACCTCGGCGCTGTCGGCGGTGTAGTGATAATCCAGCCCGCTTTCGCCGATGCCGACGAACTTGGGGTGCCGGGCCAGGTCCTTGATCTCGTCGACCGTGGCCATGGGTTCTTCCGCGGCGCTCATCGGGTGGGTGCCGGCGGCCCAGAAGACCGGGTCATGCGCCTCGGCCAGGGCGCGCACCTGCGGCGCGTTGCGCAGCTTCGTGCAGATGGTGACCATCCGGTGCACGCCGGCCTCGCGCGCCCGCGCCACCAGCGCGTCGCGCTCCCCGTCGAAGTCGGGAAAGTCGATGTGGCAATGGCTGTCGGTGATGAGAGGAGGGGTGTTTTCGGTCATGTCCGCCTGTCAGGCGGCGTGGCCCGCCGCCGTTTTCTGGATCTTGAAAACGGTATCTAGGATGAGGGCCTGAGGGTCAAGGTTGACCGCCCGGCCGTGCCGGGCCCGGGCGCCGGCGGCCTGCGCCACCTCGGCCCAGGCGCGCCCGGCGCCGGCGTGGGGGGCGAGGCGGGCGAAGGTTTCGCGCTCGCCCGGGGCGGCCTCCACCGCCGGGGGGGCGCCGGTGACGCCGGTGCGCGCCAGCCGCGCCAGCGCCAGGTCGAAGAGGTCCAGCGCCAGGTTCAGGCGTTCCTCCGCGCCGCGGGCGGCCAGCTTCTCGGCCAGTTTCATCGCCCGCGCGGTGTCCAGCCGCGGCAGCGAGGCGAGCAGGCCGACGATCTCGGCGTAAAGCGCGTAGCCGTCGAGGTTGGCAAGCCGCACCGCCGCGCCCACGGAGCCGGCGGTCAGCTCGGCGATCACTTCGGCCGGGGCGGGCGCCTCGGCCCCGGTCTGGGCCAGCGCCTCGGCCATGGGCGCGGGGGGCAGGGCGGCCAGGCGCAGCTCGCGGCAGCGCGAGCGGATGGTCGGCAGCAGGCGCGAGGGCTGGTGCGCGACCAGCAGCAGGATGGCGTTCTCGGGCGGCTCCTCCAGCAGCTTGAGCAGCGCGTTGGCGGCCGAGACGTTCATCTCGTCCGCCGCGTCCACGATCACCACGCGCCGCCCGCCCTCGGCCGCGGAGAGGGCGAAGAAGTTCTTCAGCTTGCGCACCTCGTCCACGGTGATCTGCTGCTTGAGGCGCTTTGTCTTCTCGTCCGCCGGGCGGCGCAGCACGAAGAGCCCGGCCTCCGAGCCGGCCTTGATGCGGCGCGCCACCGGGTGCTCGGGGTCCACGTCCAGGCTTTGCGGCGCGGGCGGCGCCTCGCCGAAAAGTCCCGCGTCGCCCCCCGGCAGCGGCGTGCTGAGCAGGAACCGCGCCAGCCGCCAGGCCAGCGTCGCCTTGCCCACGCCGCGCGGCCCGGTCAGCAGCCAGCCGTGGTGCAGCCGCCCGGTGGCGAAGGCCTCGAGAAAGGCCGCCTCGGCCGCCTCCTGCCCCAGGAGGCGCGGCGTGTCGCGCGGGTGGGGCGCGCCCTCGATGCGGTCGGGCTCGGGCAGGGGGGCGTCGCTCATGCCAGCGCCTCTTCGGCCAGGACGGCGATCTGGGCGGCGATCTCGCCCTCCGGGCGGTCGCCGTCGACGATGCGGAAACGGTCGGAAAACTCGCGCGCCAGTTCGATGAAGCCGGCGCGCATGCGGCGCTGTAGGTCCTCGCCGAAATCCTCGAAGCGTTCCTCGGCGGTCTGGCGGCCCTTGGCGCGGGCCAGTCCGCGGGCCGGGTCCATGTCGATCAGGATCGTCAGGTCGGGCTCGCGGCCGATCATCAGCCCGTGCAGCCGGTCGACGAGGTCGCGCAGATCGCCCCGGCTGAGGCCCTGGTACATGCGCGTGCTGTCGGCGAAACGGTCGCAGATCACCACCGTCCCCGCCTCCAGCGCCGGCAGGATGGTGCGTTCCATGTGGTCGCGCCGGGCGGCGGTGAAAAGCAGGATCTCGGTCTCGGCGGACCAGCGGTCGGGATCGCCCTGCAGAACAAGGGCGCGGATCTCCTCCGCCCCCGGAGAGCCGCCGGGCTCGCGCGTCAGCAGCACGTCGCGGCCCGCGGCGCGCAGCCGTTCGGCCAGCAGCTTGGCCTGGGTGGATTTGCCGGACCCGTCGATGCCCTCGAAGGTGATCAGCCGCCCGGGCAGGGGGCGGGCCGGATCGAAGGCCGCGCCGGCCGCGCCGGTCGCCCCGGCGGGGCCGGCCTGCGGGCGCGCCGGGGCTGCGTCCCCGGGCCGGCTGCGGGCTGCGCTGTCCCGGCTCAAGAGGCTTCGGCGGCGGGGGCCTCCTCGGCCTCCTCCGCGGGTACCTCGCCGCCGCCCGTGGCGACGCCGGCGCGGTCGGTCAGCCGGGTCAGCAGCACCTGCGCCGCCGTCTTGACCTTGCCGACGAACCCGCCCGCCGGCACCGCCTCGGCGGCGACCAGCGGCACGCGCTTCTCCGGCAGCCCGCCGGGGGAGAAGACCAGCTCCGCCAGTTTCTGGCCCTTCTCGATCGGCGCCTGCAGCGGGCCGGTGTAGATCACCTCGGCCTCGATCTCCTTGCCGGCAAGGACCGGCAGCAGCACTTCGACGTCGCGCTCGGGCACCAGGCCGACGCGGGGCTTGGCGCCCTGCCAGACCTCGGCCTCGGCCAGCACGGTGCCTTCCTTGGCCAGCGTCTTCTCGGCGAACTGGCGGAAGGCCCAGTTGACGATCGCCTCGGACTGTTCGGCCCGGGCGCGGGTGCTTTCCAGCCCCGACAGCACGAAGATCACCCGGCGGTCGCCCTGCTTGGCGCTGCCGGCAAGGCCGTAGCCGGCTTCCTCGGTATGGCCGGTCTTCAGGCCGTCGGCGCCGATGCCGAGACCCAGCAGCGGGTTGCGGTTGCGGGTGTTCTGCGGCGCGCGGCCGTCAAACTCGAACACCTTCTCGGCGAACATCGGGTAGAACTCGGGGAAATCCTCGA
Organism: Paracoccaceae bacterium; assembly: GCA_052031355.1. GTDB lineage: Bacteria > Pseudomonadota > Alphaproteobacteria > Rhodobacterales > Rhodobacteraceae > JBPEXR01. The sequence continues at coordinate 4,706 of JBPEXR010000433.1, read as the reverse complement.
TCAGCCGGGCCGAGAGCAGCGCCAGATCGCGCATCGACATCTCGTGGCCGGGCTGCGGCCAGCCGTTGGAATTGGTGAAGGTGGAATTGGTCATCCCCATCTTCTGCGCGCGCTGGGTCATCAGCCGGGCAAAGCCCGCCTCGGTCCCGTCGGGGCTGAGGGCCTCGGCGATCACCGCGCAGGCGTCGTTGCCCGACAGCACGATGATGCCGCGCAGCAGGTCCTCGACCTTCACCCGGTCGGTAGTGTCGAGGAACATGGTCGAGCCGCCGTAGGACATCGCGTGCTTGGAGACGGGCAGCTTCTCGTCCATCGACAGCTGGCCGTTCTTCAGCGCCTCGAAGGCCATGTAGAGCGTCATCAGCTTCGACATCGAGGCCGGCGGCAACGGCTCGTCCGCGTTCTTCGACAGCAGCACCGTGCCGGTGGTGTAATCCATCACGAAGGCGGCCTTGGCCGATGTCTCGAAAGCCGCAGCGCCCCCGGCTGATGCCGCGACGAAGGCTGCGGCGGTCAGCAGGTTGCGAAATCGCGCGTACATGGGCGTCTCCTCAGTTGGTCACCGCGTAGGCGTCGGTGAAGCCGGTCCCCTTGATCGTCTTCAGCAGCGTCGCCCGCTCGCTGGCCGAGGTGGCCGGGCCCACCAGCACGCGCCAGAAGGTCTTGCCCTGGCTGGACTGCTTGCGGACCGTCGGGACCATGCCGGCCTGGCGCATCGCTTCGGCGGTGTTGCGGGCGTTCTGCTCGACGCTGAAAATGCCGATCTGGATATAGGGCTTGTCGAGGCTGCTGCCACGCGGCGCGGGCGCGGCGGCGGCCGGCGCGGGGGCAGGGGCCGGGCGGGCCTGCGGGGCGGCGGCTGCGGCCGGGGCCGCGGTGCCGGCGGTGCCAGCGGCCGCGCCCGCCTCGGCCGCGTCGAGGGCTGCCTCGGCGGTGCTGACCGGGTCGAGCGTCTGCTCGGTGATCTCGGCTGGGGCGTCCAGCGTCTCGGCGGTCGCGGCGCTTTCCTCGCTGATGGCGGGGGCTTCCTCGCGGCGCAGCGCGGTGACCTGCATCGGCGCCGGCTGGCCGGCCAGCATCCCCAGCGCGGCGGCCGCGTCCGAGGAGACCTGAAGCCGCGGCCCCGGCGTCTCGCGCTCGCGGCGGAAGAGGGCGCCGATGACGAACTTGCCGTTCTTCTGGTTGCGGATGATCACGCGCTCGGGTTCTGCCACCTCGGGGTGCGCGACCCAGACACCGCCCAGCGAGGGGCGCCCGTCCCAGAGGCCGCTTTCCTCGGCCTGGAAGACCTCCGGCGCCTCGACGTCACGCTCGACCAGCTTGACCGATGCCGAGGGGCCCGCCGGAGCCGCGGCCTCGCCGTCGCCGCCCAGGAACCCCGGCAGGCGCGGCCCATCGGCGCAGCCGGCCAGAAGGGCGGCGGCGCAAAGCCCCGACGCCAGGCGCATACGAGTGGTGCGGAGTGTCGCGGAAACGAATGTCATGCCCTATCCCTTGCCTGTACCGCCGCTGCGGCGCTTGCCGGTTGTCCGGTCCTTGGCGCGCCCGGGCGTTGCCGGCCCGGCGCGCGGGCAGTCTAGCGGCTTGGGCCGGGCAAGAAAAGCGCGCGCCGCGCGGTGGGCGGATTTTCCCGCGCCTTGCACCGGGCCGCGCCGGGCAGTATTGGGCAGAACGCCGGAGGAGTGGCAGAGTGGTCGATTGCACCGGTCTTGAAAACCGGCGTGCGTGAAAGCGTACCGTGGGTTCGAATCCCACCTCCTCCGCCATTCGGCCCTCTAGGCCCCTCCAGCGCCCGGCCTCTCCCTCACCCGATCCGCACCATTTCCCCGTCCACCTCCAGCCGGTGGGTCAGCGAATTGGCGCGGCCCAGCGTTTGCTCGATGAAACAACCCTTCTTAGCCGCCTCGATCAGGGCGATCTGTGCCTCTGTCGGGCTGGGACTGTCCAGGTAGATGTCGATGTCGAAACCCTCGGGGGCGGTCTCGTAGATCCGGCCCTTGGGTGTCCATCGCCAACGGGCCGTCGCCTCGACGCGCAGATCGCGCACTTCCACGTCCATGCGTTTCGCGAAAGCCCGGATCTGCGTCATGATGCAGCCGGTGAGGCCGCCGATGAAGAAGGCCAATGGCGGCGGGGCCGAGGCCTCGCCGCCGTGGAACTTGCCCTCGTCGGTGGCAAGGGTGAAGGTTTCGTGCATCGGCTCGGTCATCTCGATCGCCAGCTCGTTGCGCATCTTGCCGGTGGCGCGGCCCGTGCAGGTGAAGGTGACGGGCATCGGGGTCTTGGGTTGGTCCACCATCAGAAGTTCACCTCGTCCCGGCCTTTGAGGCCCAGCATCGCGCGCGCCTCGTCCGGGGTTGCGATCTCGTTGCCTTGTTCGCGCAGAATGCCGGCGATCTTGCGCACCTGCTGCGCGTTGGAGGCGGCCAGTTTGCCGCGTTCAATGTAGAGGCTGTCCTCCAGTCCCACGCGCACGTGTCCGCCCATCTGCGCGGCCACCGCCGCCAGGCGCATCTGCTGCGCCCCGGCACCGATGACGGACCATTGGTAGCCCTCGCCGAACAGCTTGTCGGCGGTGCGTTTCATGAATACCAGGTTCTCGATCTCCGCGGAAATGCCGCCCAAGATCCCCATGACGAACTGCAGGAAGATCGGGGCCTGGAACATGCCCTGGTCGAGGCAGAACTTCAGATTGTACAGATGGCCGACATCGTAGCATTCGTGTTCGAACTTCACGCGATGGTCCGGTCCGCCCAGTGCCTCGGCCACCATCCGGATGTCGGCGAACGTGTTGCGGAATATGTTGCCCTCGGACGAGCGGATGTAGCCTTCCTCCCAGTCGTTCTTCCAGTCGGCAAAGCGGTCGGCCAGCGGGTGGATGGCAAAATTCATCGACCCCATGTTGAGGCTGCACATCTCCGGCGAGAAGCGGCGCGCGGCGGGAATGCGATCCTCGACCGTCATGACCGGATTGCCCCCGGTGGAGATGTTGATGACGGCGTCGGTCTCGGCCCGGATGCGCGCAAGGAAGGGCTCGAAGTGCTCGGGCGCCACGCTGGGCGCTCCGGTCTGCGGGTGTCGCGCGTGAAGGTGCAGGATGGCCGCGCCCGCGCGGGCCGCCTCGATCGCCTGTTCGGCAATCGCGTCGGGCGTGACGGGAAGCGCCTCGGACATTGTCGGCGTGTGGATAGCGCCGGTGATGGCGCAGGTGATGATGGTCTTCTTCATGCTCATTCCTCGAAGATGGCGACGGCGCGGGTGAAGCCGGCGGAGGCGGCTTTGATCTTGAACGGGAAGCAGGAGACCATGAAACCGTGGCCCGGAAGCTGGTCGAGGTTGGCCAGCTTCTCCAGGTGGCAATAGCCGATGTCCATGCTGGCGCGATGCCCCTCCCAGATGATGCTGGCATCCTTGTCGCGGGCGTAGCGCTGGGCGGTCAGCGGGAAGGGCGCGTCCCACGACCAGGCATCGGTGCCGGTCAGGCGCACGCCTTGCTCCAGCAAGTGCAGCGTCGCCTCCCGGCCCATGCCGCACCCCTTGACCAGGTAATCGGGCGCCCCGTAGCGCGCGCTGGCGGAAGTGTTGACCAGCACGATGTCGAGGGGCGAGAGGCTGTGCCCGATGCGGTCGAGCTCGGCGTCGATGTCGTCGGGGGTGACGATGTAGCCATCCTCGAAATGGCGAAAGTCCAGCTTCACGCCGGGGGCGAAACACCATTCAAGCGGCACCTCGTCGATGGTGATGGCCCGCTCGCCGCCGTTCATCGTGGAATGATGGTGGTAGGGCGCGTCGAGATGCGTGCCGTTGTGGGTGAATATCTCCAGCTTTTCGACGGCCCAGCCCTCGCCGCCGGGCAGTTCCTCGCGTTCGAGGCCTTCGAAGAAACCCATGACCTGTCCGGCCGTCTCCTCGTGGGTCATGTATTCGATTTTCGGGAGCATGATCTCAGGGTCGGACTGGATGTCCGCCTCGAGCGCGACGGACAGGTCGATGAAACGGCGTGGCATGGCAAACTCCTATCGAACGAGGCCTGTGGCGATGACGGGGAAGGCGATGACGGCGGCCAGGCAGGCCAACATCATCAGCGCGAAGGGGGCGGCGCCCAGGAAGATGTCGGCAAGACGGATCTCGGCGTCCTCGAGCGTCGACTTGATGACGTAGACGGATATGCCGAAGGGCGGGGTCAGCAGCCCGATCTCCACCGCGATGACGGTGACGATGCCGAACCAGACAAGGTCCACCCCCATCGGCTGCACGATGGGCAGCATCAGCGGTACCAGGATCAGCATGATCGAACTGGAATCGAGGATCATGCCGAAAAGGATCACGACCAGCACGTAAAGGCAGATCAGCCCCAACAGGCCCAGGTCCGCACCGGCCACCATGGTGCCGAAGCTGGTGGGCAGCCCGGAGAAGGCGAGCATGCGCGAATACATCTGCGCAGCGATGATCAGAAAGCACACCGCGGCGGTGACAAGGCCGGTCTCCACCAGCACGCGCCACAATGCGCGCAAGGTCAGGCGTCGCTTGGCAAAGCCGACGGCGAGCGCGCCCAGCGTGCCGACGGCCCCAGCCTCGACCGGGGTGAACAACCCCGCGTAGATGCCGCCCAGAACCAGGGCGATCAGCCCGCTGATGGGACCGCCCTTGGCCAGCACCTCGCGGCGGGAGAGGGGCGCGGCAGTTTGGCTGGTGGCGTGGCCGAC
>JBPEXR010000432.1:0-1596 GCA_052031355.1 Paracoccaceae bacterium | reverse complement strand
CGCGCGGGCCTGGCCGAGCGGCGCGCCGTGCGGGCCGCGGACCTGGCGCATGGCGAGCGGCGGCGGCTGGAGATCGCCATGGCGCTGGCGCTGGAGCCGCGCGCCTTTCTGCTGGACGAGCCGATGGCCGGCATGGGCGCCGAGGGCGCCGGCGAGATGACCCGGCTGCTGGACCGCCTGCGCCACGAGGCGCCGATCCTGCTGGTCGAGCATGACATGGACGCGGTCTTCCAGTTGGCCGACCGCATCTCGGTGCTGGATTACGGCGCGATCATCGCCACTGGCACGGTCGAGGAGATCCGCGCCCATCCGGAGGTGCGCCGCGCCTACCTGGGCGAAGACGAGGAGGCAGGGGCATGAGCCTTCTGGAAATGCGCGAGGTCTGCGCCGCCTACGGCGCCAGCCAGGCCCTGTTCGGGGTGGACCTCGAGGTGCACGAGGGCGAGGTCGTCGCCCTGATGGGCCGCAACGGCATGGGCAAGACGACGACGATCCGCGTTGCCTGCGGGATGCTGAAGGCGACGGACGGCCAGGTGCGACTGGCCGGCCAGGACACCCGGCGCATCCCATCGCACCGGATCGCCCGGCTGGGCCTGGGCCTCGTGCCCGAGGGCCGGCGCTGCTTCGCCCCCCTGACGGTCGAGGAGAACCTCGTCGCCGCCGCCCGCCCGGGCGATTGGGACATGGCGCGGGTCTGCAAGCTGTTCCCGCGCCTCGGCGAGCGGCGGGACCAGAAGGCGGCCTCGCTTTCGGGCGGCGAGCAGCAGATGCTGGCGATCGGCCGGGCGCTGATGACCAACCCGCGGCTCTTGATCCTCGACGAGGCGACCGAGGGCCTGGCCCCCGTGGTCCGGCAGGAGATCTGGGCCGCTATCCGCGCGCTGAAGGCCGAGACCGGGCTGGCGATCCTCGTCGTCGACAAGTCCCTGCGCGAGCTTGGCACCGTCGCCGACCGCGGCGTGGTGCTGGAACGCGGCAAGACCGTCTGGGAGGGGCGCCTGGGCGATCTGACCGCGGAACAGACGGACCGCTGGCTGGGCGTGTGATTGCGGCGGCAGGCCGGGGGTAGGGCAGGGGTGCTCGGCCTCCGGTAGCGGGCCAGGTATTGCTCTGCGGCGCGTGCCTATCCTCTGAGAAGGTTCACTCGATGCTGATGGCAGATACCTGCACTGCCCAAACTTGAGGCGCTGCTGGGCGCGGCAAGCAGAGGCAACTCGGACCGCGGGTCGCGGCATCCAAGACGCTGAAGTCTCAGGGGTCGTCGTGTGCTTTCCCCCCGGGTTAGCGCTTGCGCTTCCGTTCTCGCCGCGCCTGGCCGCGGGTCACCTTCCGGCTCGCCTTACTTAGGGTGGCGTGCAGTGCAACGTGATGAGGGGGGAAGTAGGTGATCGCGGGTTCCAAGCTTCTGACCTGCGCCGGAACGGCTTAGTAGCCCCGACCTCAACACAACGACCCAAACATCGCACCGTCGCGGTGGAAGTTAACCATCGTAAGCTGCCAGCTAGCTTTCCCGATCCGAGGAAGCGCGCCGGCGTCCCACCCCGGGGCCCCAACGGCGACACCTTACCCCGACCCCGCCCAGGCCTTCAGATCCCC
>JBPEXR010000431.1:0-2713 GCA_052031355.1 Paracoccaceae bacterium | reverse complement strand
GGGCGTTGCGGCAGATGGGGGCGGCGGATCTCTCGCTCGGGCGTCTTTACGAAGGTCATGTGAACGCGCGCCTGCTGGTCGAGGCCTATGCCGCGCCGCAGCTGCGCAAGCAGGCGCTGGGGGAGATGGCGGACGGGCGGCTCTTCGGTGTCTGGGGCGCGGATGGCTCGCCGCCGGTCACGGCGCGGGGCGGCCGGTTGGCGGGGGGCAAGCGTTTCGCCTCCGGTCTCGGGCATGTCGATCGCGCCATCGTCACCGCGCAAACGCCCGAGGGGCAACAGCTTTTCCTGATCGACGCCAGCGACGCCGCCCGTCACGATGCGGGCGCCTGGCGCATGGCGGGGATGCAGGACAGCCGTTCCGGCCGGTTCGATTGCACCGGGCTGCAGGGCCAGCCGCTGGGCCCGCCGGATGTCTATACCGCCGAGCCGCTTTTCCTGGGCGGCACCTGGCGCATCGCAGCGGTCGCGCTGGGCGGCACCGCGGCGCTGCTGGAGGGCGCGGCCGAGGTGCTGCGCGCCCGCGGGCAGGCCGAGGCGGAGGCGCACCTCTTGCGCCTCGCCCCCGTTGCGGGCCGCGTGCTGGCCGCCTGGCCCGCGGTGCTGCGCGCCGCGGAGATCGCCGAGGGCCCCCGCGGGCGGGCCGAGCCGGAGGCGGCGGCGGTCCGCTCGCTGGCCGCGCGGCTTCTCAGCGAGGAGATCGGCCAGGCGGCCATCGCGGCGGTCGAACGCTCGGTCGGGCTGTCGATGTTCGACGCGGCGGACCCGGTGGGCCGCCGGGCGCGCGACCTTGCGTGCTACATGCGCCAGGCCGCGCGGGACGCCTTCTCGGCCAAGGTCGGCCGGGCGCTGCTGATGGAGGGCAAACCCCTTTCGGAGTGGTTCGATGAGTGAGCTTGCCCGCCCGGCCGACCTGCACGGCCTGACCGGGGGGCGGCCGGTGGTGGTCCTGGCCCCGCATCCGGACGACGAATCCCTGGGCTGCGGCGCCCTGCTGGCGGCGGCCTTCGCCGGGCCGGGCGCGCGGGTCGTCTGCATGACCGACGGCGGCGCCTCGCACCCCGGCTCGAAGGCCTGGCCCCGGGCGCGGCTGGCGGCCTTGCGGGCGGGCGAGCTTGATGCCGCCGTGGGCGCGCTGGGGGGCGATCCGGCCTGCGTGCATCGCCTCGGGCTGCCGGACGCGGGGATGCCGTCGCTGGCGCCCCGGTTCGCGGAGATCGCGGAGGGCATCACCGCCATCCTGGCCGGGGCGGGCGCCCGCACCCTTGTCGCGCCGGCCCCGACCGACCCGCATTGCGACCACGAGGCAACCGCCGCGATTGCCCGCCTGGCCGCAGCGCGCGCCGGGGTGCGGCTGCTCTTCTACCCCGTCTGGTCCGGCTGGCACGATCCGGCCTTCCGCCGCCGCCTGCCGCACCGGGCCGAGCACCGCTTCCCCATCGCCCCCGCCCGCGCCGCCAAGGCCCGCGCCATCGCCGCCCACGCCAGCCAGCACGGCGCCGTCGTGCAGGACGACCCCGGTGGCTTCACCCTGCCGCCGGCTTTCGTTGCGGGGTTCCTGGAGGGCGCGGAATCCTATTTCGAGGTCCCGGCATGAGCGCCGTGACCCCCAGCCACCTGCAGCGGATCTATGCCGCGGGGGACGACCCCTGGGCCTTCCGCACCAGCGCCTACGAGCAGCGCAAGTTCCGCGCCACCCGCGATGCCCTGCCGCGCGCCCGCTACGGCGCGGCGCTGGAGGTCGGCTGCGGCAATGGCGAGCTGGCGCGCTGGATCGCACCGCGCTGCGGCGCCTACACCGGCGTCGATGCCGTGCCGAAGGCGCTGGAGGCGGCGCGCCGCGCGGTCCCCTCGGGGCGGTTCCACCAGCTCTTCCTGCCGGCGGAACTGCCCGCGGGCCCTTACGATCTGCTGCTGCTCTCAGAGGTGCTCTACTTCCTCGACCCGTCCGGCCTTTCAGCGCTGGCAGGGCAGCTGGACCGGCGCTGGCCGGCGGCGGATGTCCTTTGCGTGACGTGGCGCGGCCCCAGCGGCAACGCGCTGGAGGGGGAGGAAGCGCTGACCCTCTTCACCCGCGCCAGCCGCCGCCGGTTCCGCATGGTGGCGGGCACCGCGGCCTACCGCATCGACGTGGCGGAGGGCGCGCCATGAGGCTGCCGATCGAGGTTTTTGCCCTGGACCGCGTGGCCCGCGCCCGCGCCGCGGTCATCATCCCCGCCTGCAACGAGGCGGCGCTGATCGGCGCCTGCCTGGACGCGCTGGCGGCGCAGGCGCGCGCGGCCGATTGCGCCATCTACGTCTGCGTCAACAACACCCGCGATGCGACGGCAGAAGTTGCCCGCGGGCGGGCGCGGCGGGACGGGTTGGCGCTGGTGCTCGCCCGGGTGGAGTTGCCGCGCGGCGGGGTCGGGCGGGCCCGGCGGTTGGGACACCTGCTGGCGATGCGGCACAGCCCGGCGGCGGGGGCGCTGCTCTCCACAGACGCCGATTGCCAGCCCGCGCCCGGCTGGATCGCCGCCATGGTGGCCGCGCTGGACCGCCACCCGGCGGTGCTGGGCCGGATCGAGGGCCTGGGCGATCTGCCGCCCGAGGTGCTGGCCCGGCTGCAACGCGCCGGGCGGATCGAGGACCGCTACATGCGCCTGTCGATGGAGTTTGCCCGCCTTGCCGCGCCGCCGGGGGTGGCGGCGATCGGGCTGAAAACCGCCGGGGGC
>JBPEXR010000430.1:0-2159 GCA_052031355.1 Paracoccaceae bacterium | reverse complement strand
TATCGACACCCATTTCTAAGCGCATTTCCCGCGCAGGGCCGGGCGCACCGGCCCCGCGCCCCGATCAGGCCCCGCCGTCGAGGTAGCCGCGCACGAAGGCGCCGATGCCGGGCTCGGGCAGGTCGAGGCCCTTGGCGCGGCCCTTCTCCAGCGCCGCGCCGCCGGGCAGGCCCTCGGCCGCGGCCATCTGCATCAGCCCCATCGCCCCGGCGCGCTTGCCGGAGGCGCAGTGCAGCAGCACCGGGCGCGGCAGCTGGTCCAGCTTGGCGCGGAACTCGTCCACCACCTCGGCGCTCAGACCCTCGGCGGCGACGGGGTGGTGCAGGTACGTAAGCCCCGCGTCCTGCGCGGCCTGCGCCTCCTGCGCCGGGGGCAGGGGCGGGTTCTCCGCCTCGGTGCGGAAGTTGACCACGGATTTGAACCCCTCGGCGGCGATCACGCGAAAGTCGTCGGCTTCGGGGGCGAAACGGGCCACCACGAGGCCCTCGGCGATGTCGATGGTCTTCTCCACGGGGGTTACTCCTTGTCCGGGGTTTCGGTGGGCAGGCCGGCGGCCGTCCAGGCCTTCCAGCTGCCGGGGACGTTGCGCACGTCGGTGAAGCCGTGCGCCTTCAGCAGGCTGGCGGCGATGCTGGCGCGAAAGCCGCTGGCGCAATAGGTGGCGTAGGGCGCGCCCTTGTCCAGCGCGTCCAGCGCGTCCAGCTTGTCGCGCAGCTCGCCCAGGAAGGCATGGGTGGCGCCGGGGATGTGCCCGCCTTCCCATTCATCGGGCTTGCGCACGTCGAGGGGGGTGACGCCCTCGGCCTCGTGCAGCTCGTGCACGCTCATCTGCGGCACTTTCGCCAGCGGGCGGCCCGCCTCGCGCCAGGCGCCGATGCCGCCGGCCAGGTAGCCAGCGAAGCGGGTGAAGCCGGTGCGCCACAGAAGCCGCAGCGCACCCGCGATCTCGGCGTCGCTTTCGGCCACGAGGCAGATCGGTTTGTCGGGGTCGAGCAGCCAGCCCGCCCAGACCGACAGCTCGGGCCGGGCGCCGATGTTCAGCGCCCCGGCGATATGCCCGGCGCCGAAGGCCTGCATGTCGCGCAGATCGACCAGCTGCACCTCGCCGTCGATGGCTTTCTCGAAATCGGCCACCGTCAGGGCGGCGATGGGCGGCAGGTTGTGCTGCACCTCGGGGCCCTTGGCGTTCACCTTCTTGAGGCGCGGGTAATGCGTCGGCGTGGGCGGCGCGTCTTCCGTCATGGCGCGCTTGAATTCCTGAAGGTCGGTAATGCGGGCATAATCGTTGAAGCGCCGCTCGTAGCCGATGGTGCTGGACATGCGGTCGCCGATGTCCGGCCCGCAGGCCGAGCCCGCCCCGTGGCAGGGGTAGAGGATCACCTCGTCGTCCAGCGCCATGAAGACGTTCTGCACCGTGTCGAACAGCTGCTCCGTCAGCTCCTCCGTCTTGTCGTCGCCCAGAAGGTCGGGCCGGCCGACGCTGTCGACGAAGAAGGCGTCGCCGCTCAGCACGCCCCAGGGGCGCTCGGTATCGCCGTCGTGCAGGAAGTAGGACATGTGCTCGGGCGTGTGGCCGGGGGTGAAGCGGGCGACCATGCGCATGCCGCCGAAGCGGAATTCGTCGCCGTCGCGCACCGGGTGGTGGTCGAACCCGTATTCCGCGCCGCCCTCGACGCTGAGGCAGAGCTTCGGCGCCCCGCCCAGGCGGGCGACCAGCTCGCGCGCGCCGCTCAGGAAATCGGCGTGGATGTGGGTCTCGAAGACATGGGTGATCGCCAGGCCGTAGCGGCGCGCCAGGTCGATGTAGATCTGCGCGTCGGGGCGCGGGTCGATGATGGCGCAGCAATGCGCCGCGTCGTCGCCGACGAGGTAGGAGCATTCCGCGACGCCATCGGCCAGGATCTGTTCGAAACGCAGGGTCATGGGGCACCTCCTTCGCCGCCTCAACGACGCCGGGCGGTGCGGTGTTCCGCAGCGCGGGGCGAGGTGTGGCGCGTCGGCGCGGGGGCGCTGACAGGGGGCGCCTTCGGGGGTGCGGGCTGGTGCTTCGAGGAGGTTCGCTGTCGCGGGCCGAACCCGGGGCTTCCGGCAATCACCCGATGTTTCGGAGCCCACAGCAGCGGTAGCGAGGCGCGGGAGAAAGCCCTTGGACACGCTTA
>JBPEXR010000043.1:0-2337 GCA_052031355.1 Paracoccaceae bacterium | reverse complement strand
CCGGGCCGCCGCCGCCCAGATACCCGCGCCGCCGCCCCCGGGCCATTGGTGCAAGCAACAGGACTAGCGCGATGAAATTCACCCTCTCCTGGCTGAAAGACCATCTCGAGACCGAGGCCTCGCTGGCCGAAATCTGCGAGACGCTGACCGACCTCGGGCTGGAGGTGGAGGATGTCTTCGACCCCGCCGCACGCCTCGGGGCCTTCACCATCGGCCGCGTGCTGCACGCCGAGAAGCACCCCGACGCCGACAAGCTGAAGCTCTGCCGGGTGGAGACGGACGAGGGCGAGCTGCAGATCATCTGCGGCGCCCCCAATGCGCGCACCGGCATCACCGTGGTCGTCGCCAAGCCCGGCACCTACGTGCCCGGCATCGACACGACCATCGCGGTCGGCAAGATTCGCGGCATCGAGAGCCACGGCATGATGTGCTCGGAGCGCGAGATGGAGCTGTCGGAAGAGCATGACGGCATCATCGAGCTGCCTTCGGGCGAGGTGGGCCAGCGCTTCGTCGACTGGCTGGCGCAGAACGACCCGGCCAAGGTTGACCCGGTGATCGAGATCGCCATCACCCCGAACCGGCCCGATGCGCTGGGCGTGCGCGGCATCGCGCGCGATCTGGCGGCGCGCGGGCTGGGCAAGCTGAAGCCCGCGCCGGCGGCGCAGGTGGCGGGCGCGTTTGCCTCGCCCATCGGCGTGCGCATCGACGAGGACGCGCTGGATGGCGCGCCGCATTTCACCGGGCGGCTGATCCGCGGCGTGAAGAACGGCCCCAGCCCGCAGTGGCTGCAGGAGCGGCTGCGCGCCATCGGCCTGCGGCCGATCTCGGCGCTGGTGGACATCACCAACTTCTTCACCTTCGACCGCAACCGCCCGCTGCATGTCTTCGACGCCGCCAAGGTGACGGGCGATTTGCGCGTGCACCGCGCCACGGGCGGCGAGGAGCTGCTGGCCCTCGACGAAAAGACCTACCGCTTCGAGGCGGGGCAGATCGTCATTTCCGATGAGACGGGGGTGGAGAGCATCGCCGGCATCATGGGCGGCGAGGCGACCGGCGTGACCGAGGGCACGACCGATGTCTTCCTGGAAAGCGCCTGGTGGGACCCGGTGCAGATCGCCTACACCGGGCGGGCGCTGAAGGTGCATTCCGATGCCCGCTACCGGTTCGAGCGCGGCGTCGATCCGGCCTTCACCCGCGAGGGGCTGGAGCTGGCGACGCAGATGATCCTCGATCTTTGCGGCGGCACGCCCTCGGAAGTGGTCGAGGCCGGCGCGGCCCCCGATCACGCCCGCGCCTACCCCCTGGACACGGACCGGGTGCAATCGCTCGTCGGCATGACCATCCCGGCCGAGACGCAGCGCGAGACGCTTGTCGCGCTGGGGTTCGAGATGCAGGGCGACATGGCGCATGTCCCCTCCTGGCGCCCCGACGTGCAGGGGCCGGCCGACCTGGTGGAGGAGGTGGCCCGCATCGCCTCGCTGACCAAGCTGGAGGGCAAGCCCCTGCCGCGCCCGCAGTCGGGCGTGCCGGCGCCGGTGCTGTCGCCGATGCAGACGCGCGTGCAGGCAGCCCGCCGCGCCGCAGCCGCGCTGGGCTACAACGAATGCGTTCACTACAGCTTCATCGACGCCGAGGCCGCGCGCCTCTTCGGCGGCGGGGCGGAGGCGACGCAGCTGGAAAACCCCATCTCCTCGGAGATGTCGCACATGCGCCCGGACCTGCTGCCGGGGCTTCTGCAGGCGGCGGCGCGCAACCAGGCGCGCGGCTTCTCGGACCTTGCGCTCTTCGAGCTTGGCCCCGTCTTCGCCGGCGGCGAGCCGGGGGAGGAGCACCTGCAGTTGGCCGGCCTGCTGGTCGGGCGCACCGGGCCCAAGGACGTGCACGGCGCCGCGCGGCCCGTCGATGTCTTCGACGCCAAGGCCGACGTCGAGGCGCTGCTGTCGGTGATCGGCGCGCCGGCCAAGGTGCAGGTGCTGCGCGGCGGCCCCGACTGGTGGCACCCCGGCCGCCACGGGCGCATCTGCCTGGGGCCGAAGAAGGTCCTGGCGACCTTCGGCGAGGTGCACCCGCGGGTGCTGGAGGCGCTGGACGTGAAGGGCCCCGCCGTGGCCTTCACCCTCTGGCCCGCCGAGGTGCCGCAGCCGCGCGCCAAGGGCACCACCCGCCCGGCGCTGCAACTGCACGACCTGCAGGCGGTAGAGCGTGACTTCGCCTTTGAGGTGGACGCCGATGTCGAGGCGCTGACCCTCGTCAACGCCGCCGCCGGCGCCGACAAGGCGCTGATCGAGGAGGTGCGCGTCTTCGACGAATTCCAGGGCGGCAGCCTGGGCGAGGGGC
>JBPEXR010000429.1:0-2307 GCA_052031355.1 Paracoccaceae bacterium | reverse complement strand
CGGATCGAGGGCAGGGACTGCATGGTGACCTGCCGCGTCAGCTTCAGATCGTGGACCCGGCGCTCCAGGTCGTCCCGCGCGGCGCGCAGGTCGCGCAGCTCCTGCGCGCGCAGGGTCCGCGCATCTTCCGGGGCGGCGGCAACCTCGGCCTCGCGGGCGGGCAGAAGGGTGCCGTCCACCTCCGCCAGCTTGGCCTCCCCGGCGGCGATGTAGAGCGCCAGCTCGCGGTAGAAGTCCAGCGTCCGGGCGTAGAGCTTGTCGAGCGACTTGATGTCCTTCAGCAGCTGGTGCTCGTGCGAGAGCAGGTCCTCGGTGATGCGATCGATCTGGGTCTGCACTTCCTCGTAGCGGGCGGTGAACCGGGCCAGGGGGGCGGCGCGGCCCATCAGCTTTTCCCAGAGGCTGCGCTTGCGCCGCAGGTCCAGCTCGCTGACCGAGAAGCCGCGCAATGCGGCGACGATGCCGCGCAGGCTGTCGCCGGCGGGCCCCAGGTCCTTGTTGCGCACGCCCGAGAGCATGGCCTGGCTGATCTGCTGCAACTCCGTCTGGGCCGCGGCGCCGAAGCCGATGATGGTCTGGCTGTCGGCAAGGTCGATCTGCGCCATGCGCCGGCGCACGGCCTCTGCCTGGTCCGCGCCGTCCCCGGCGGCCCCCGCTCCGGCGCCGGGATCCAGGCCGCGGTCGGGATCGGGCAGCGCCGCGCTCAGGCCGTCAAGCTCACGCGCCAGCGCTTCGGCACGCCGTTTCACCTCGTCGGACAATGGCCCCTCCTTCGCCTTGGTCATTCGCGGTTCAGCCCCTCGCGGGCCAGGCGGTCGCGCAGCACCTCGACCTCGATTTCCAGGTCGGCCCGGTCGTTGTCGAGCAGGCTGTCGGTGCGCGCCTCGAAGTTGCGGTGCAGATCGTCCAGCAGGGTCAGAAAGCCCGCCCGCGCCTGCGGGTCCGGCCCGCGCCCCACCAGGTCGGCATAGCGTTCGGCGGCCGAGCGGGCGCCGGTCAGGTAGACCGACAGGTACTTGCGCGCCGCCGTCAGGTCGCGCGGGTCGGCCTCGACCCGGCGGCAGAGGGCACGGGCGCTGTCGATGAAAGCGGCGGCCGCGGCGCGCAGTTCGGGGTCGCGCAGCGGGCGCAGGCAGGCCTCCATGCGGCCCAGCTCGCGGTCGGCCTCGTCCACGGCGCGCAGGGCCCGGTCCTGCTGGAAGGCATCGCCCGTCAGCCCCTTGTCGCGCCAGGGGTCGGGGCCGAAGGCGGCAAGGTGCAGCGCCGCCGCGATGATCGCGTAAAGGCCGGCGCCCAGGCCGCTGCCGCCATGCGCCAGCGCCGCCAGGGCCGTGCCCGCGCCAAGGCCGAGCGCCGCCAGCGCCTTGCGCGGCAGGGCCGGGCGGCGGGCGCGGCGGCGGGCGTGCCAGGCGGCCTCGGCCCGCAGGCCTTCGCGCGTCAGGTAGGCGCCAAAGACCCACAGGCCCGCCCCGGCGAGCCCGAGCGCAAGCGCGACGGGCCCGGCCGTCAGGGTGGTCAGCACCAGGAGGGCGGGGGGCAGGTACAGCAGGTTGACCCGCGCGCCGCCGGGATCGACCCGCGGCCCCGTGCTGGGACCTGTGCCGGGGTCAGAGCCCGGACCCGGGCCACCGCCGGGCGCGCCGTGCAGGCGGTTCGGCCCCCGCGCTCCGGGCCAGGGCGAGGGCAGCGGGCGGAAGCGGCGCGCCATCATTCGGCCCCCAGCCAGCCCGCGCCGACACCGGCCATGACCGCGAAGAGCAGCGCATAGGCGGCGCGCTCGACCAGCCCGGGGCGCAGCGCCGGGGGTTTGCCGTCGGCGCGCGCGCCATCGGTCAGCCGCCCCAGCGCCCAAAGCAGCGCCGCGGCGGCCAATGTCGCCAGCACCAGAATCATCAGCAGTCGTGCCATGCAGGCTCCCTCGGCAAAGACGATACTGGCCCGCTCGCCGCCCGGCTAGAGGCTGCGCGGCCCCGGGCCCTGCGCGGGCCACCCGGGAACTAAGCCGCGGCGGGCAGGGAAAGTTTAGCCGTCGGGCGCCCCGCCGGCGGACTTTCGCGCATTGGGGCGGGTCAGCCCTTGCCGCGCGGCGGCCGGGGGGCGGGGCGGGCGCCGCGGCGGGGGGCGTCGCCGGTCTTGGCGGGGCGCGGTTTCGCGCCGCCCGGCTTGGCGGGGCCGGACTTGAAGGCGCGCGGCTTGCCAGCACCGGCGGCGGGCTTCGCGCCCCGATCTGTGCCCGTGCCCGCGCCCTTGCCGCCGGGCTTGCCCGCGCCCTTGCCTGCTTGCGCCGCTGCAGCCCCCCGCGCGGAC
>JBPEXR010000428.1:0-1695 GCA_052031355.1 Paracoccaceae bacterium | reverse complement strand
AAGCTTCGGAGGGCCGGCGCGGCCGGGGGCAGGGCGCCGAATGCCGGTTTTCAACCCCGCCAGCGCGTGCTAGGGGCAGGCCGGAATTCACGCGCGGCATGGGGCCGCGCGGCACCTGACCTGAAGACGAGGGACCCATGGCCACCGAACGCACGCTCAGCATCATCAAGCCCGACGCCACCCGCCGCAACCTGACCGGCAAGATCAACGCCAAGTTCGAGGAAGCCGGCCTGCGCATCGTCGCGCAGAAGCGCATCCACCTGACCAAGGCGCAGGCCGGCGAGTTTTACGCCGTCCACAAGGAGCGCCCCTTCTACGACGAGCTGTGCGAGTTCATGGCCTCCGCCCCGGTCGTCGTGCAGGTGCTGGAAGGCGAGAACGCCATCGCCAAGAACCGCGAAGTGATGGGCGCCACCAACCCCGCCGACGCGGCCCCCGGCACCATCCGCGCCGAGTTCGCCGAGAGCGTGGGCGAGAACTCGGTCCACGGCTCGGACGCGCCGGAAACCGCGGCGGTCGAGATCGCCTACTTCTTCTCCGGGCTCGAGCTGGTCGGCTAAGCGCCGCGCCCAAGCGCACCGGAAACGCGAACGGCCCGCCAATCGGCGGGCCGTTTTTCGTTTGGCGGCAGGGCGTTGGCGGCCGCAGGCGCGGCGTCAGGCGAGGCTTGCCTCCATGGTGATCTTCGGCCCGGCCAGCGCCTTGGAGACGGGGCAGCCGGCCTTCGCGGCCTCTGCGGCCTCCTGGAAGGTGCTCTCCTCGGCCCCCGGGATCTTGGCGCTGACGATGAGGTGGATCCCGGTGATCGAGAAGCCACCGTCGACCTGTTCCAGCTTGACCTCGGCCTTGGTGTCGATCTGCTCGGCCGTCAGGCCCTTCTCGCCCAGGATCATCGACAGGGCCATGCTGAAGCAGCTGGCATGGGCCGCGCCGATCAGCTCTTCCGGGTTGGCGCCGGGGGCGCCTTCGAACCGCTTGTTGAACCCATAGGGCGTATCCTGAAGCACCCCGGATTCGGTGGAGACATGCCCCTCGCCGGTCTTCAGATCGCCGCTCCAGCGGGCGGTGCCGTACTTCTTCATCTCGCTTCCCCTCGAATTGATCGCTGAGCGGGGGAAACGTTCCGCGGCGGGGCCGGGTTCCGCGGGCCCTAGCGGCCGAGCATCTTCATCCCGGCCTCGATACCGGCAAGGGTCATGGGCACCATGCGGCCCTCGAAGATCTCGTCGATCATGCGCACCGACTGGGTGTAATCCCAGTACTTGCGGGGCACCGGGTTGATCCACAGGTGGTCGGGCCAGTGCTCGCGCGCGCGGCGCAGCCAGGTCTCGCCCGATTCCTCGTTCCAGTGCTCGTTCGCCCCGCCCGGCATGGCGATCTCGTAGGGGCTCATCGAGGCGTCGCCCACGAAGATGCACTTGTAGTCGGGCCCATAGGTGCGCAGCACCTCCCAGGTGGGGGTCTGCGCGTCCCAGCGCCGCGCGTTGTCGCGCCAGACGCCTTCGTAGAGGCAGTTGTGGAAGTAGTAATGCTCCATGTGCTTGAACTCGGCCCGCGCGGCCGAGAAAAGCTCCTCCACCACCTTCACATGCGGGTCCATCGAGCCGCCGACGTCGAGAAACAGCAGCACCTTCACCGCGTTGCGCCGCTCGGGGCGGGTGACGACGTCAAGGTAGCCATGCTCGGCGGTGGCGC
>JBPEXR010000427.1:0-7582 GCA_052031355.1 Paracoccaceae bacterium | reverse complement strand
GCGATGCGCAGCGCATCCTCGGGGTCGTGGCTGACCATCAGCAGGCTCGCCCCCGTCTCGTCCAGCAGCTCGGCCACCAGCTCCAGCATCTCGGCCTTGAGGGCGGGGCCAAGGGCGGCGAAGGGCTCGTCCAGGGCCAGAATCGGCCGGTCCTGCAGCAGGGCGCGCGCCAGGGCGACGCGGCTTTGCTGCCCGCCCGAGAGGGCCGCGGGGCGGCGCCCCTCCAGCCCGGCCAGGCCGACCCGGTCAAGCGCCGCGCGCGCCCGGGCGCGGGCCTGCGCATCGGGGCGGGCACGGGGCGCCAGGGCCAGCGCCACGTTCGCCTCCGCCGTCAGGTGGGGGAAGAGGTTGCCGTCCTGGAACAGCATCGCCAGCGGCCGCCGCGCCGGCGGCACGCCCGCAAGGTCGCGCCCCTGCCAGCAGATGCGCCCGGCGCTGGGAGTGATGAACCCGCCCAGCGCCGACAGCAGCGTCGACTTGCCCGCCCCCGACGGCCCGATCAGCGCCACCCGGCGCCCCGCCGGCAGGCCCCAATCGGCGCGCAGTTCGAAATCGTCCTGGCGGATCACCAGATTTTCAAGCGTCAGCATCGGCGCGCCCTCCCCGGTCGAGCAGCCAGAACAGCCCCAGCGACAGCGCCAGCAGCAGCAGCGCGGCGCCGCTGGCGGCCTCCATGCGATAGGCGCTCATCAAGCGGTACATCTGCAGGGGCAAGGTGGCGTTCTCCGAATCCGCGAAAAGGGCGATCACCCCCAGATCGCCCATCGAGAGCGCCGCGCAAAGCCCCGCGGCAAAGCCCAGCGGGCGGCGCAACCGCGGCAGGGCGACGACGCGCCACCAGGCCCAGCCGGTCAGCCCCAGCGTCGCGCTGAGCGCGCCGAACCGCGTGCGGATGGCCGCCACCTCCGGGTGCAGGATGCGCAGCACGAAGGGCAGCGACAGCAGCGCGTTGACCAGCGTGGTGACCGGCAGCGCCAGCTCCGCCGGCCGCACGAAGGGCTGCAGCAGCAGGAAAAGGCCCGTGCCCAGCACCAGCGGCGAGACCGCCAGCCCCATCAGCGCCACCCCCTCGCCAGCGCGGCTGGTCAGCGGCAGCGCCAGCGCCAGGCACAGCAGGGTCGAGGCCAGCGCCACCGCGACCGAGCGGGCCGCCGCCTGCCAGACCGAGGCGGGCAGCTGCGCCAGCCCCGGCAGCCCGTCCAGCGCCACCATGGCCAGCGGCAGCAGCAGGAAGGCGGCGACCAGCAGCAGCCAGGCGGCATCGACCAGCCGCAGCCCGCGGCCCGCGGCATCCCAGCGCGGCACCACGCGGTCCAGCCCGCCCCCGGTCATCGGCGGCGGCGAGAGGCGCAGCACCGCCAGCGCCGCGGTCCCCGCAAGGGCCAATTGCAGCAGCGACAGCAGCGCCGCCCGGCCAAGGTCGAAATCGAAGCGGAAGGCCTGGTAGATGGCCAGTTCCACCGTGGTCGCCGCCGGCCCGCCGCCCAGCGTCAGGGCGACGGCAAAGCTCGACAGGCAGATCACGAAGATCACCGTGAAGGCGCCGGGCAGCAGGCGCAGCAGCATCGGGTATTCGATGGTGCGGAAGATCGCGCCGGAAGACAGGCCCAGCGACGCGGCGGTGCGGAACCGCTCGCCCGGCAGCGACAGCCAGCCTTGCAGCACAAGGCGCGTGGCCAGCGGCAGGTTGAAGAAGACATGGGCCAGCACCACCCCGTGCAGGCCGTAGACCGGCACCGGCGGCAGGCCGGCAAGCGCCAGGAGCTGCGCCAGAAGCCCGTTCTGCCCAAAGACCGCCAGCAGCCCCAGCACCGCGACGATCACCGGCAGGATGAAAGGCGCGCCCAGCAGGGTGATCAGCGCGCCGCGCCCCGCGAAGCGGCGCCGCGCCAGCGCCCGCGCCACCGGCACCGCCAGAGCGCAGGAGATGCCGGCCGAGAGCAGCGCCTGCAGCAGGGTGAAGCGCAGCGCCGCCCAGTCCGCGGGGCCCAGGGCGCCAAAGGCCCCGGCGCGCCAGATGACGGCGGCCAGCGGCGCGGCAAAGCCGGCCGCGACCGCCGCCCCGACGATCAGCGGGAGAGGGCGCGCCGCCATTCCTCCAGCGCCTCGTCGCGCACCGCGGCGGCCTCGTCCTCGGGCAGGAACAGGGCCTTCTCAGGCCGCGGAAGCGCCTGGAAGGCCTGCGGCCAGTCGGCCGGCGGCAGGGCCGAGGGATAGGACCAGTTGGTGGTCGGGATCGCCGACTGGAAGGCGTCCGACAGGACGAACTCCATGAAGGCGTCGGCCAGCTCCGGCTGGTCGGTCTGGGCGATCTTGGCGGCCAGCTCGAAATAGGCGTAATGCCCCTCTTCGAAGATGGCGGCCTTCTTGGTGTCATCCTCCTCGGCGACGATGTGGTAGGCCGGCGACGTGGTGAAGCTGAGGACCATCGGCGCCTCGCCGTCGGTGAACAGGCCGTAGGCCTCGGACCAGCCCTTGGTCACCGTCAGGATCTTCGGGGCCAGCTTTTCCCAGGCGGCCTCGGCCTCGTCGCCGTAGACCGACTTCACCCAAAGCAGCAGCGCCAGCCCGGAGATCGAGCTGCGCGGGTCCTGGATGACGATCTTGGTCTCGTCGTCCATCTCCAGCAGCGCGTCGAAGCTTTGCGGCGGGTTCTGCAGCCGGGTGCTGTCGTAGACGAAGCCGACATAGGACCAGTCGAAGGGCAGGAAGGTTTCGTCCTGCCAGTCGATCGGCAGTTCCAGCGCCGAAAGGTCCTGGCCGTGCGGCGCGAAAAGGCCGGTCTCGCGGGCCTTGGCGGTGACATCGGTGTTCAGCCCGATGACGACATCCGCCTCGGTGCGGTCGCCTTCCAGCATCAGGCGCGGCAGCAGATCGCCGGCGCGGTACTGCAGATCGCAGCCGCAGGTCTTCTCGAACTCCGCCTCGATCACCGGGCCGGGGCCCCATTCCGAGGTGAAGTAGTCGGGCGCGTAGACTGTCAGCACGGGCGTGTCGGCCAAGGCCGCGCCGCCAAGTGTCGCCAGGCTCGCCGCAAGGAAGGTGAGGGTCTTCATGGCATCCTCCAAATTGCAGCGGGGCAAGATCGGAGCATGTCCTACCTTCCCTCCGCCGGGGTTAACCGGATCAGGTTCAACGGGTCCGCTTGCGCGTCTCAGGCCAGGTGGCCACCCCGAGGTGCCGCGGACCCTAGGGCCGGGTCCCCCGGCGTGCAAGGCGAAATCTCTTGAGCGGCTCCGGCCCCGCCGGTAAACCCCACCCACCGCGAGGGAGTATTCCATGAGCCTTAACAGCTTCGGCCACCTGTTCCGCGTCACCACCTGGGGCGAAAGCCACGGCCCGGCGCTGGGGGCGACGGTGGACGGCTGCCCGCCAAACGTGCCGATCGACGCCGCGGCGCTGCAGCATTGGCTGGACAAGCGCAAGCCGGGCACGTCGAAGTTCACCACCCAGCGGCGCGAGCCCGACGAAGTCGAGATCCTCTCCGGCGTGTTCGAGGGGCGCTCGACCGGCACCCCGATCCAGCTGATGATCCGCAACACCGACCAACGGTCGAAGGACTACGGCGACATCGCCGAGACCTTCCGCCCCGGCCATGCGGATATCACCTACTGGCAGAAGTACGGCATCCGCGACTATCGCGGCGGGGGGCGGTCCTCTGCCCGCGAAACCGCCGCACGGGTGGCGGCGGGGGGCGTGGCGCGCGCCGCGCTGGCCGAACTGGCGCCAGAGGTGAGGATCACCGGCTACATGGTGCAGATGGGCCCGCATGCGATCGACCGCGAAAGGTTCGATGCGGCACAGATCGAACAAAACCCCTTCTGGACCCCCGACGCACAGGCGGCCGAGGATTGGGCGCGCTACCTCGACGATCTGCGCAAGTCGCACGACAGCTGCGGCGCGGTGATCGAGGTTTGCGCCTCGGGCGTGCCGGTGGGCCTGGGCGCGCCGGTTTACGGCAAGCTCGACACCGACCTTGCCGCGGCGATGATGTCGATCAACGCGGTCAAGGGCGTCGAGATCGGCGCCGGGATGGGCGCCGCGGCGCTGACCGGCAGCCAGAACGCCGACGAGATCTACCCCGGCCCGGACGGTCAGCCGCGTTACGGCTCGAACCAGGCGGGGGGCATCCTGGGCGGCATTTCCACCGGGCAGGACATCGTGCTGCGCTTCGCGGTCAAGCCGACATCCTCGATCCTGACGCCGCGCGCCTCGATCCGCCGCGACGGCACCCCCACCGAGGTGGTCACCAAGGGCCGCCACGATCCTTGCGTCGGCATCCGCGCGGTGCCGGTGGCCGAGGCGATGGTGGCCTGCGTGCTGCTGGACCACCTGCTGCTGCACCGCGGACAGGTGGGCCCGGGACCGGCCGGCCGCATCGGCTGAGCCGCGCGGCATGCTGGATATCCTGACGATCACCTTCCCGATCTTCGCGCTGGTGGCGCTGGGATACGGGTCGGTCTGGCTGGGCCCCTTCCGCCCCGAGGACATGAAGGCACTGGGGCTCTACGTGCTGAACATCGCCCTGCCGGCGCTGCTGTTCAAGGCGGTCGCCGAACGCGAGGTGATGGAGGTGGTGAACCCCGGCTACCTCGTCGCCTACCTGGTGGGCGGGCTGGCGGTGCTGGCGCTGACCTTCGGCGTGCTCTGGCTGCAGGGCACCGGGCCGGCGCGGCGGGCGATCGGGGCGATGGGCGCCACCTGCCCCAACAGTGCCTACATCGGGTTCCCGGTTCTGATGCTCAGCTTTCCGGACGTGGCCGGGGTGGTGCTGGCGCTGAACCTGGTGGTGGAGAATTTCGTGCTGGTGCCGCTGTCGCTGCTGCTGCTGGAAAGCAGCCGCCCCAAGACCGGCAAGCCGCGGCTGATCGCCCTGCGCGATCTGGTGATCAACGTGGCGCGCCGGCCGATGGTGATCGGCCTTCTGGCGGGGATGGCGGCGATGCTGCTGGGCATCGACGTGCCGACGGGCCTGGCGCGGCTGCTGGACCTGACCGCGGCCTCGGCGGCGGCGCTGGCGCTTTTCGTCATCGGCGGCTCGCTGGCGGGCATGCCGATCCGCGGCAACCGGATGCTGGCCTTCCAGATCGTGCTGGGCAAGCTGGTGCTGCACCCCGCCTGCGTGGCCCTGGCCGCGCTGGCCCTGCCGCTGATCGGCATGGGCCTGCGCAGCCCCGAGATGCACGCCGCGCTGATCCTTTCCGCCGCGATGCCGATGTTCGGGGTCTACACCATCCTGGCGCAGGACTACGGGCACGAGGACGTGGCCAGCCTGGCGCAGATGGGCGCCACCGCGGGCGCCTTCGTCACCCTGACCGCGCTCTTGGCATTGCTGACCTGAGGCGCGCGCGGCGCTAGCGCCGCGGTGCCGGCGCCTCGGCCAGCACGCGGCCGGGGGCGGCGCGGTTCTGCTTGCTGATCTGAACCGCCAGGATGCCGCCGGCGATCACCGCGACCCCCAGCACGTCCAGCAGGCTCAGCGCCTCGTTCAGCAGCAGGGCGGCGATGGCAACGCCGAAGAAGGGCGTCAGGAAGTGGTAGGTCGCCGCGCGCACCGCGCCGATGCGGTTGACCAGCAGGAACCAGACCAGCGTCGCCGCCAGCCCCGGCACCAGCGTGGTATAGGCGAAGGCCAGCACCAGCCGCGGCGTCCAGGTCACCTCCAGCGGCTCGAAGAGCAGCGCGGGCACGGCCAGCGCGGCGCTGCCGATCAGCATCTGCAGACCGACGACCATCAGGAAGTTGCCGCCCGCCGAGGCGCCGCGCACCGCCAGCGTCGCCACGGTCAGCGAGACGACCCCGATCACGCACAGCGCGATCCCCGGCAGGCTGACGTCCCCGGTGACCCGCGCGCCCATGATCAGCGCGACGCCCGCCACCCCGGCCAGCAGGCCGGCGACGCCCAGCGGGCGCATCCGCTCGCCCAGCACGGCCCAGCCGGCGAAGGCGACCAGCAGCGGCATGGTCGAGGCGATGATCGCCGCCAGCGAGGCCTCGATCCACTGCATGGCGACGAAGTTGAGGCCGAGGTAAAGCGCGTTCTGGCACAGGCCGAAGACCACGGTGGCGCGCCACTGCGGCCCCGTCAGCCGCCACGACTGGCCCAGCGCCCGCGCGATGGCGATGCCCAGAAGGCCGGAGATCAGGAAACGCAGGCTCAGCGCGTGCAGGGGCGGCGCGTCCGCCACGATCATCCGGGCCGAGGTGAAGGCCGAGGACCACATCAGGGCAAAGCCCAGGCCCATGATCAGCGCGCGAATGTCCACCCTGCCCCCTTTCCGGGGCGCCAAAGGAAAAGGGCCGCCCCGGGGGCGACCCTTTCCGAAATGCTCGGTGAGCGCAAGATCAGCTGTTGACGCTGTCCTTGAGGGCCTTCGCGATGGTCATCTTGACCACCTTGTCGGCTTCTTTCTTGAACTGCTCGCCGGTGGCGGGGTTGCGCACCATGCGCTCCGGGCGCTCGCGGCAGTAGATCTTGCCCACGCCGGGCAGGGTCACCGCGCCACCGCCCGAAACTTCGCGGGTGATGATGTTGCAGATCGATTCCAGCGCCGCGGTCGCGGTCTTCTTGTCGGTGTCCATCTCCTCGGCGATGGCAGCGACAAGCTGGGTCTTGGTCATCGGTTTAGCCATTTTGGTCTCCTTCACTGCCCGTCCCTGGGGCCTCGTTGCGGCAATTTACCTGTATCTGGCGTCTAAACTCAACAGATAGGGGGGTTATGCAAGAAAAAATCGCCTATTTCGTGGGGAATTTTGCCGATCAGAGGAATGCTGTTTCCTCAAAGCTGCGCAATTTCCGGCTGTGGATCCTTTCAAGCGGCATTGTCCGCAGGTTTTCCATCGCGCGGATGCCGATCATCAGGTGCCGCGCCACCTGGGTCTTGTAGAAATCCGAGGCCATGCCGGGCAGCTTCAGCTCCCCGTGCAGGGGCTTGTCGGACACGCAGAGCAATGTGCCATAGGGCACGCGGAAACGATAGCCGTTCGCGGCGATCGTCGCGCTTTCCATGTCGAGGGCGATCGCCCGGCTTTGGCTGAGGCGCTGCACCGGGCCGGACTGGTCGCGCAGCTCCCAGTTGCGGTTGTCGACGCTGGCGACGGTGCCGGTGCGCATCACCCGCTTGAGGTCATACCCCTCCAGCGCGGTCTCGCGCGCCACCGCCTGTTCCAGCGCGATCTGGATCTCCGCCAGCGCCGGGATCGGCACCCAGACCGGCAGGTCGTTGTCCAGCACCCGGTCCTCGCGCAGGTAGGCGTGGGCCAGGACGAAATCGCCCAGCGACTGCGAATTGCGCAGCCCCGCGCAATGGCCGACCATCAGCCAGGCATGCGGGCGCAGCACGGCGATATGGTCCGTCGCCGTCTTGGCGTTGGAGGGGCCGACGCCGATGTTGACCAGCGTGATGCCCGACCCGTCCGGCCGTTTCAGGTGATAGGTCGGCATCTGCGGCATCTTGGGGCTGGCGGGCAGCGGATCGTCGGGGCCGGTAATCTCCACGTTGCCGGTGGAGACGAAGCTGCAGTAGCCGCTCTGCGGGTCGGCCAGCTGGGCGCGGGCATAGGCCTCGAACTCCGAGACATA
>JBPEXR010000426.1:0-7373 GCA_052031355.1 Paracoccaceae bacterium | reverse complement strand
ACCGCCCCTTCCGGCCAACCTCCGCCGAGGGCTGGCAAAATCCTGCCGATCACCCTCTCGGTGCGGCGGATCGCGGGATCCCGGCGGGAACGGAATGGCGGCTGGCGGCTTGATGGGGCAGATGGCCCGGCGCAACCGGGCCGCGAAACCGAAGGAGAGACCGATGAAACGGATTCTGTTTGGACTGACCGCCTCGACCCTGCTGGCCGGCACCGCCGCGTCGGCGGCCGTCCAGGCCACCGCGATGACCGATCTGAACCTGCGCGCCTCGCCGAGCCCGAAGGCCGAGATCGTCAATGTCATCCCCGGCGCCGAGGCCGTGGAAGTGAAGGCCTGCCTCGACACCAGCCAGTGGTGCGAAGTGGCCTACAACGGCCAGAACGGCTGGGCCTACGGCGCCTACCTCAGCGCCAAGCCGGCTGACGCCGAAGAGCCCGTCGTCGTCTACGAGAACCGCCAGACGCTGGAAATCGCAACGGTCGAGAACACCGAGGCCGAGACCGAAGCCGCCGCTGGCGCGGGCTTCGTCGGCGCGCTGGCCGGCGGCCTGCTGGGCGGCCCCGCCGGGGCGATTGCCGGTGGTATCGCGGCCGGTGCAACGGCTGACGCCGCCGTGCCGAGCGAAGTGACCACCTACGTGCTGGAGAACCGGCTGGAGCCGGTCTACCTGGAAGGTGAAGTCGTGACCGGCGCCATCGTCCCCGAGGAAGTCGAACTGACGACCATCCCGGACAGCGAATACGCCTATCTCTACGTCAACGGCGTGCCCGCCGTGGTCGACGCGGAAGAGCGCGTGATCGTCGAGATCGTGCGCCAGTAACCGCGCCGCATCCCTGAACGGCATCGGCCGGCCCCCGCGCGGGGCCGGCCTTTTCGTTGCGCGGGGTCATCGCGCCCGGCCTAGGGGCGCCCCGCCCCCGCTGCGTCAGGCGTTGAAGAGGAAGTGCAGCACGTCGCCGTCCTGCACGATGTAGCTCTTGCCCTCGACGCGCATCCGGCCGGCTTCCTTGGCGCCCTGCTCGCCCTCGTGGGCGATGTAATCGTCGTAGGAGATCGTCTCCGCCCGGATGAAGCCGCGCTCGAAATCGCCGTGGATCACGCCGGCGGCCTGGGGTGCCGCGGTGCCGGCGCGGATGGTCCAGGCGCGGGCCTCCTTGGGACCGACGGTGAAGTAGGTCTGCAGGTGCAGCAGGTCGTAGCCGGCGCGGATCAGCCGGTCGAGGCCGGGCTCCTCCAGCCCCATCTCCGAGAGGAACATCTCGGCTTCCTCGGCGTCGAGCTGGCTGATCTCCTCCTCGATGCGGGCGGAGATGATGACATGCGCATTGCCCTGGGCGGCGGCCATCTCGGCCACGGCGCGGGCATGGTCGTTGCCGCTCGCGGCCTCGTCCTCGGCCACGTTGCAGACGTAGAGCACGGGCTTCGAGGTCAGCAGCTGCAGCATCTTCCAGGCCTTGGCATCCTCGGCCTCCACCGCGACGGTGCGGGCCGGCTTGCCCTCCTCCAGCGCCGCCAGGGCCGCGCGCAGCAGGCGGTCCTGCTGCTGGGCCTCCTTGTCGCCGCCCTTGAGCTTGCGCACGAGGCCGGCGAGGCGCTTCTCGATGCTCTCGATATCGGCGAGCATCAGCTCGGTCTCGATGGTCTCGGCATCGGCCACCGGGTCGACCCGCCCGTCGACATGGGTGACGTCGCCATCCTCGAAACAGCGCAGGACGTGGGCGATGGCGTCCACCTCGCGGATGTTGGCCAGGAACTGGTTGCCCAGCCCCTCGCCCTTGGAGGCGCCCTTCACCAGGCCGGCGATGTCGACGAAGGTCATCCGCGTCGGGATGATCTGGCGCGACTTGGCGATGGCGGCCAGCTTGTCGAGGCGGCGGTCCGGCACGGCCACGTCGCCCACGTTCGGCTCGATGGTGCAGAAGGGGAAGTTGGCCGCCTGCGCGGCGGCGGTGCGCGTCAGCGCGTTGAAGAGGGTCGACTTGCCGACGTTCGGCAGCCCGACGATGCCCATCTTGAATCCCATGCGGCGCTCCTGAAGCTGGCTGTGGCGGATCACCGGGCTTCTAGGCAGATCGCGCCGCGGGCGCAAGCGAAGGGGCGCGAGGGAAGCCCCCCGCGCCCCTTGTTTTCACCTTGCCCGGGCGTGGGCGCCCTGGCGTCAGTCCGCGGTGGGCAGCGCCGCGCAATGCGCCCCTGCCCCCGCCTGCCCCGAGCCCAGCGCCAGCAGCGGCGGCGCCTGGAAGGGGTTGAGCGGCGCGCTTTGCGCCAGGTCCAGCCCCAGCAGGCCCAAAAGCCCCGCGAAGACCAGAAGAACCGTCAGCTTGCGTGTGCGCATCTCAGCCCTCCAGCCCCAGGCCGCGGCGCAGGCGGATGCCCAGGAAGGCCCCCGCGAAGGCAGCGGCGAACCAGACCCAGCCGTGCAGGCTGCCGGTCGAGATCCCCGAGAAGAAGGCCCCCACGTTGCAGCCGAACGCCAGGCGCGAGCTGTAGCCCAGCAGGAACCCGGCGACCACGGTGCCGACCCAGGCGCGCGCCGGCAGTTGCGGCAGCCGCGTGGCAAGGCCCGCGCGCCATACCGCGACGATGAAGGCGCCGCCGATAATGCCGAGGTTGGTCAGCGAGGTGACATCCGTCAGTAGGCTTTGGGACAGCCGTTCGGTGTTCGTCGGCAGCGTCCAGAAGACAGAGCCCGAAAGGTCCGCCCCCAGCGCCACCGCGCCTTTCGCGGCCCAAAGGCCCAGCCCGTAGACCACGCCCCAGGGCTGGCCGGCGACAACCAGGTTGGCCAGCGCCAGCAGCGCCAGCAGCCCGGCCGCCCACCACAGCCGGCGCGGGATGCGCCGCGCCTCGCGCGGGGCCAGGGCCAGGGCGACGCCGGCCACCGCCAGCAGGCCCGCCAGCGTCAGCGCCAGCCCCTGCCCGCCCGACAGCACCACCAGCGGGGCCGAGCCAAGCCCCGTCCACCAGGTCAGGTGATAGGCCCCGGCGAAAGAGCCGATGGCGAAGAAGGGCAGCGCCAGCGCGCTGACCGGGTTGCCGCTGCCGGAATTCACCAGCGTGCCCGACCCGCAGCCCAGCACGATCTGCATGCAGGCGCCGAAGACGAAGGCCCCGCCGATCATCGCCAGGCCCACGGGGGCATGGGCGCCGATCAATTCCTCCCCGCCGCCCGAGAGCAGCGGAAAGGCCACCACGGCCACCAGCGCGATGGAGACGAGCTGCGCCAGCAGCCCGCCCGGATCGCGGCGCAGGATCATCGCGCGCCAGGGGCCGGCGAAGCCGAAACGCAGCCCCTCCAGCACGATGCCGAAGCCCAGGCCGATCGCCAGCAGCAGCCCGTAGCGCAGGCCCGCGGCCGCGCCCAGGGCCAGGACGGCCAGAAGCGCCGCCCCGATCAGGGCGGCGCGGGTGGACAGGCCGGCGCGGGCCGGCGCGTCTAGGCTTGCCTGTGCCATGCCTTAGAACGTGCCCTTCACCTGGTTCCACATGCGGCGCAGGACGCCGGGAACATTGGCCATCTCGTGCCCGGCGTTGGAGTAGCCGACCATGGATTCGGGGTAGAGCTTCACGTCCTCCAGCCCCGCCAGCTCGCTAAGGGCGAACCAGTTGGTCGCCGCCCAGTGGCCGGTGTTGCAGAAGCTGACGATCGTCCCGTCATCCGCATAGCCAGCCTCGGCGGCCAGATCGCGCGCCGCCGCTGCGTCGATGATCGCGGGGCCCTCGCCGAACCAGTTGGAATGGGTGAAGTATTCCGACTGCGGCAGGGTGCCGGGCTTGGCGGCGGCGGGGTGGGCCTGGTCGCCCTTCCAGAAGCTTTCGGGGCGCGCGTCGACCAGCGTCGCCTCGCGCTCGCCCTCGACGATGGCCAGGACGTCGTCGGTGGTGGCCAGCCACTGGTCCGAGAAGCTGACCTCGATCTCGCTGGGCTGCGGCTTGGCGGCCTCGGTGCTCAGCTTCAGACCCGCCTCGGTCCAGCCGTTGATCCCGCCGTTCAGGATCGCCAGCTGGCTGACGCCGCTGGATTTCAGCGTCCAGTATACGCGGGCGGCGGCGCCGAAGTCGGTCACGTCCTTGCCCTGGTGCACCACCACCGTGGGCCGGTCCTTGGTGACGCCAAGCTCGCGCAGAACCTGCTGCAGCTTGTCCTCGGGGACCAACTGGCCGGGGTTCTCGGCCGGGCCGCGGAACAGGCCGTAGGGCGCGTTGACGGCGCCGGGGATATGGCCTTCGTTGAAGGCGCCCTCGGCAGCGCGGATGTCGAGGACCAGCGGCGCGGCCTCGCCGGCCTGCGCCTCCTGCAGCGCCTCGGGGGTGATGAGCGGGCCGAACGCCTGTTGCGCGAAGGCGGCGCCCGGGAAGGTCAGCGCGGCAGCCAGGGCCGCGGCGGCAAAATGTTTCATGGCAGATCCTTTCCTGTTGCGCCTTACGTCGCGGTTTATATGCGAATTTCAAGCGCCGCCCCGGTACGGGCCCCGCCCCGCGCGCCGCCCGCATTCCAAGGCCCCCGCGGGCCTTGGGCCGGCTTTTCGCGACACCGGCGGGGGCGGAACAGCTTCCTCCACGGAGGGCGCCTCACGGAACGTCGTCCTTTTTAACATGCCGAGCGCCGCCTCGGTTGGGCGCGGCGTTCCGCAGGCGTATCCTCCCCCCGGCAATACCCGGAGAACGCGAATCGATGGAAATCAACCCCTACATCACCTTCCACGGGAACTGCGAAGCGGCGATGACGCGTTACCAGCAGATCTTCGGCGGCGAGATCACCACCCTCATGCGGTTCCGCGAGATGCCCGGCTGGGAGGACCGCCCCGAGCCGATCGCCAGCCGCGTCGCCCACGCCCGGCTGGAATTCCTGGGCCGCGCGATCATGGGCTCGGACGGGACCGACACCGGCAATCCGCCGCCGCCCGAGGGGTTTCACGTCAACCTCGCCTATGACGATCTGGCCGAGGCGCAGCGCGTCTTCGACGCCCTGGCCGAGGATGGCCAGGTGCTGATGCCCTTCTCCGCCACCTTCTGGGCCGCGGGATTCGGCATGCTGCGCGACCGTTTCGGCGTGCCCTGGATGATCAACTGCGACGTCGACAAGGGCCCCGGCGCCGACACCGCCTGAGGCGCGCACCGCCCGCCGCGGCGAATGGCAATTGATTTCCCGGCCGGTTTTGGGCACCTCTGGCCCAAACCACAGGAAAGCCGCCCATGACCCGGATCGATGACACCTTCGCCGCCCTGCGCAAGGAAGGCCGCCGCGCCTTCGTCAGCTACATCATGGCGGGCGATCCCGACTACGACACCTCGCTGGAGCTGATGAAGGGCCTGCCGGGCGCCGGCGTCGACATCATCGAGATCGGCCTGCCCTTCACCGACCCGATGGCCGACGGCCCGACGATCCAGCTGGCCGGGCAGCGCGCGCTGGAGGGCGGGCAGACCCTCGACCGCACGCTGGAGATGGTGCGCGCCTTCCGCGCCGGCGACACCACCACCCCCATCGTGATGATGGGCTATTACAACCCGATCTATTCGCGCGGTGTGGACCGTTTCCTGGAACAGGCGCGCGAGGCGGGCATCGACGGGCTGATCGTCGTCGACCTGCCCCCCGAGGAGGACGAGGAGCTGTGCATCCCGGCCCAGAAGGCAGGGCTGAACTTCATCCGCCTGGCCACGCCCACCACCGATGACGCGCGCCTGCCCAAGGTGCTGCAGAACACCTCGGGCTTCGTCTACTACGTCTCGATCACCGGCATCACCGGCGCGGCCGAGGCGCAGGCCCGCGACGTGGCCCCCGAGGTGGCGCGCATCAAGGCCCAGACCGACCTGCCGGTGATCGTCGGCTTCGGCATCCGCAGCCCCGAAAGCGCCGAGGCGATCGCCGGGGTGGCCGATGGCGCGGTCGTCGGCTCGGCCATCGTCTCGGAACTGGCATCGGGCAAGCCGGTCTCCGAGGTGCTGGATTTCGTGCGCGGCCTGGCCGAGGGCGCCCACCGCGCCGGCTGAGGCACCCCGCTCCGCGGCGCCCTGCCCGCCTGCCCGCCCGCCCGACCGCCCGCCCGACCGCCGTTGTCATGCCCCCTGCGCGTTGGTAAGAATTGCTTGCCAATTCCAGGGGGACAGTCATGGCGGTGATCACCGAGATCGAGGACCTGAAGCGCATCTACCGCCGCCGGGTCCCCAAGATGTTCTATGACTACGCCGAAAGCGGCAGCTGGACGGAACAGACCTTCCGCGAGAACTCCTCCGATTTCGACCTGATCCGCCTGCGCCAGCGGGTGGCGGTGGACATGTCGAACCGCTCGACCCGCAGCACCATGGCCGGGCAGGAGGTCGCCATGCCGGTCGCCCTGGCGCCCGTGGGGCTGACGGGCATGCAATGCGCCGATGGCGAGATCAAGGCCGCCCGCGCCGCCCAGGCCTTCGGCGTGCCCTTTACCCTCTCGACCATGTCCATCTGCTCGATCGAGGACGTGGCCGAACACACCGAGGCGCCTTTCTGGTTCCAGCTCTACACCATGCGCGACGAGGATTACGTCCGCCGCCTGGTCGGCCGGGCGCGCGATGCGGGCTGCGCCGCGCTGGTCATCACGCTGGACCTGCAGATCCTGGGCCAGCGCCACAAGGACCTGAAGAACGGCCTCTCGGCCCCGCCCAAACTGACGCCGGCGACCCTGCTGGACCTGGCGACCAAGTGGCGCTGGGGGCTGGAGATGCTGCGCACGCAGCGGCGCGGCTTCGGCAACATCGTCGGCCACGTCAAGGACGTGGGCGACCCGGCCTCGCTGATGTCCTGGACGGCCGAGCAGTTCGACCCGACGCTCGACTGGTCCAAGATCGCCAAGATCAAGGAAATGTGGGACGGCCCGGTGATCCTGAAGGGCATCCTCGACGCCGATGACGCGCGCCGCGCGGCGGAGGTCGGCGCCGATGCCATCGTCGTGTCGAACCACGGCGGCCGGCAGCAGGACGGCGCGCTTTCGTCCATCCGCATGCTGCCGGAGATCCTCGACGCCGTCGGCGACCGGGTGGAGGTGCATCTCGACAGCGGCATCCGCTCGGGCCAGGACGTGCTGAAGGCGCTGGCCCTGGGCGCGCGCGGCACCTACATCGGCCGGGCTTACGTCTACGGGCTGGGCGCCATGGGCGAGGCCGGCGTCACCCGCGCGCTGGAGGTGATCCACCGCGAACTCGACATCGCCATGGCCCTCAGCGGCGTTCGCCAGGTCCGCGACATCACCCGCGACGCCGTCCTCGTCCCCGAAGGCTTCCGCCCCCGCTGGGAAAGCTGAGCCGCGCGCGGCGCGCGTCCCTCCGAGCACCCGGGCCGGCGCGCTCCGCCTCCGCCCAACCTCTCGCGAAAGGCCCCGCTGGCACCAGGCCGCCAG
>JBPEXR010000425.1:0-4912 GCA_052031355.1 Paracoccaceae bacterium | reverse complement strand
GCCAGAGGGGGCAGCGCCCCCAAACAACGCCCCCTAGTGAGCCACCAAACCAGCCCGTCCTTACCCGCCGAACCCCGCGCCCGGGTCCTGCGGCGCCATGCGCACCAGCCGCGAGTCGGCGACCGCGGCCTGACGGTGGACCATGGCGCGGCGGTACTCGGGGTCCTTGATCATCTCCGCGAAGGCGGCGACGGAGGGGTATTCGGCGATGAAGCACAGATCCCATGCCTCCTCGGCCGGGCCGATCAGCATGTGCTCCATCCGCCCGCGCCAGACGATGCGCCCGCCGAGGCGGTCGAAGACCGGGGCGCTTTCGCGGCCGTAGGCGGCATAGGCCTCGGCCCCGGTGGCTTCGCGCCCGTCGTCGTAGATCGCCCGGTCGCGCAGCTTGACGAGGTTCAGCATGTGGATCGGGCCGGGCCGGTCATCCTCGCGGAAGGCGCGGAAGGCCGCGCCGGTGAAACTGGTATGTGCCATGTCTCCTCCCTTGGCTTTGGCGGCAGGCTAGGACAGGGCGCGGCAAAGCAAAAGGGCCGCCCGGGGGGCGGCCCTTCAGGGGGCGTGGCAGGCCGCGGGGGCCCCGCCACGCGGAAGCTTGGGGCGGGATCAGGCGTCCTCGCTCTCCATCGCTTCGACTTCCTTCTGCAGCTCGTCCTTGGAGACTTCCTTCTCCGAGACCTCGGCCAGTTCGAAGACGTAGTCGACGACCTTGTCCTCGAAGATCGGCGCGCGCAGCTGCTGCTGCATCTGCGGGTTCTGCTGGACGAACTCGAAGAACTGGCGCTCCTGGCCCGGGTACTGGCGGGCCTGGTTCATGATCGCCTGGGTCATCTCGGCGTCGGAGACCTCGACCTCGGCCTTGCGGCCCAGCTCGGCCAGCAGCAGGCCCAGCTTCACGCGGCGCTCGGCCAGCTTCTTGTGCTCGTCGGTGGGCTCGATCTCGCCGTGGTCGTGGCCCGTGTCCTCGGGGTGCTCCTCGTGGTAGAGCTGGTGCGCGATCTGCTTGGCCTCGGCCTCGACCAGGCTCGGCGGCAGCTCGAAGCTGACCTTCTCGTCCAGCGCGTCCAGCAGGCGGCGCTTCATCACCGCGCGGGCGGCGCCGGCGTATTCGGCCTCCAGGCGCTCGGCGATCTGGGCCTTCAGGGCGGCGAGGTCCTCGGCGCCGTATTTCTTGGCCAGCTCGTCGTCGATCTCGGCCTTCACCGGCTCCTTGACGGCCTTCACGGTGCAGTCGAAGGCGGCTTCCTTGCCGGCCAGGTGCGCGGCCTGGTAATCCTCGGGGAAGGAGACGGTGACCGTCTTCTCTTCACCGGCCTTCACGCCGACCAGCTGATCCTCGAAGCCGGGGATGAAGCTGTTGGAGCCGAGCACCAGCGGGTAATCCTCGGCCGCGCCGCCCTCGAAGGGCTCGCCGTCGACCTTGCCGACGAAGTCGATGACAACCTGGTCGCCGTCCTTGGCCTTGGAGCCCTTCTTGCGGTCCTCGAAGTTCTGCGCGCTTTCGGCCAGGTTCTCCAGCGCCTCGTTGACGGAGGCGTCATCGGCCTTGGCGACCATCTTCTCCAGCTTGATGGACTTCAGGTCCACCTCGGGGATCTCGGGCAGCGCCTCGTAGGACATCTCGATCTGGACGTCGTCGCCTTCCTTCCAGTCCTCGTTGGTCATCTTGACCTCGGGCTGGCCGGCGGGGCGGTCGCCGCTTTCCTCGAAGTGCTTGTTCATCGCACCGTCGACGGCTTCCTGCATCGCCTCGCCCAGCAGGCGCTGGCCGAACTGCTTTTTCAGAAGGGCCATCGGCACCTTGCCCTTGCGGAAGCCCTTCATCTCCACCTCGGGCTGCGCCTCGGCGAGCTTCTCGTTCACCTTGGCGTCAAGCTCGTCCGCCGTCACGGTGATCGCGTAGCCGCGCTTCAGCCCGTCGTTCAGGGTCTCGGTGACCTGCATCGTTCGATCCTTCTTTCATCCACTGGTGCGGGTGGAGGGACTTGAACCCCCACGCCTTGCGGCGCCAGAACCTAAATCTGGTGCGTCTACCAATTCCGCCACACCCGCGAAAATACCGATCGGGCCGCCCGCCGGCCGCCCGAGTTCGGCGTTCCCTAGCAAACTCGCTTGCAAGATGCGAGGGGAAAATCGGCCCCCATTCGCGCCGCGCGCGTGCGGGCGCGGCGATCCGCGCGCCGCAGCCTGAACAAGGGCGCGGCGATCCGCGTGCCGCGGCTCAGACAAGCGCGCGCAGAACGCCGGGAAGCGCCTCGGGCAGGTCCTCGGCGATCAGGCCGGGGCCGAAGGCGCGCGCGGCCTCGACGTGCAGCCAGGCGGCCAGTTCGGCGGCCTGCGCGGGCGCTGCGCCGCGCGCCATCAGCCCGGCGATGAGGCCGGCCAGAACGTCCCCTGCCCCCGCCGTCGCCAGCCAGGGCGCGGCGCGGGCCAGCACCCCGGCGTGGATCGCCGCGCCGCCGTCCGGGGCCGCGATGACGGTCGCGGGGCCTTTCAGCAGAAGGGTGGCGCCGCAACGCCCTGCGGCGGCGCGGGCGGCGTCCAGCGCGCTGTAGGCAGGGCCCGCTTCGGCCGCCCCCTGCAGCTTCGCGGCAAGGTCCGGGAAGAGCCGCGCGAATTCGCCCATGTGGGGCGTCAGCACGCATCGGGCGTGCAGGCGCTGCGCAAGTCCCGCGTCCTGCGCCATGAGCGTCAGCGCGTCGGCGTCCAGCACCGCCGGCCGCCCGTCCGCGAGGGCCGCGGCCACAAGCTCGGCCTGCGCGGCGCCGGTTCCCAGCCCGGGGCCGAGGCAGAGGGCCGTGATGCGCCGATCCTCCAGCCGCGCGCGCAGGCCCTCTGCATCGCCCACGCGCGTCAGCATCACGGCGGTGCTGTGGGTTGCCGCTTCCAGCTGCGCGGCGGGGGGCACCGCCAGCGTGACCAGCCCGGCGCCGATGCGCAGCGCGGCGCGGGCCGCCAGCCGCGCCGCCCCGGTGCGCCCCGGCCCGCCCGAGAGGACCAGCGCATGGCCGTGGTCGAACTTGTGCCCCGCGCCCTTCGCCAGCGCCGCGGCCGGGGGCCGGCCCACCAGTCGCGCCGCGCCGTCCCGCAGCGGCGGCAGGCCGATGCCGCGCAGCGCCAGCGCGCCGCAATGCGCCGGCCCCTCCGCCAGCAGATGCCCGGGGCGCACCGCGTGGAAGCTGACCGTCAGATCGGCGCGAAAGGCGCCACGGCCCAGCGGGCGTCCCGAATCCATGCACAGCCCCGCCGGCGCGTCGATGGCCATGCGGCGGGGCCCCTCGATCGCCTGCAGGGCCTGCGCCAGCGCAGGCTCCAGCGGGCGCGAAAGGCCGGCGCCGAACAGCGCCTCGACCACCAGGTCGACCTGCCCGGCGGCGGACGGCAGCTGCGAGGCGTCCAGCGCCTCCACCGCGCCGCCCTCGGCCTGCCAGCGCGCGCGGGCGGCGCGGGCATCCGGCGCGCTGTCGCCGGGCGCGGCCAGTGCCTGGACACGAACCTGCCAGCCGCGCTGCCGAAGCAGGCAGGCGACAAGGTAGCCGTCGCCGCCGTTGTTGCCCGGCCCGCAGAGCACCAGCGCCCGGCCCGGCGTGGCGGCGAGGTCCGGCCAATGCCCCTCCAGCGCCGCCAGGCATTCGCGCGCCGCGCGGTCCATCAACTCGGCGCCGGTGCAGCGGCCCGCCTCCATCGCCGCCGCCTCCGCCGCGCGCATCTGCGCGGCCGTCAGGCACCAGTCGGGCCAGGGGGTATCCGCCGGGCTGCCGCCGCCGCCCCCGCTTACCCCGCCGCCCTCGCCGCCAAAGCGTCCCTCCGCCGCGCTGGGTGCCGCCTGAACAGGCGTTTTGCGATTCAATTCTGCCCCCTTTCCAAGCGCGTTGCACAAATTTTGTGCAACTGCCCCGACAATGCCCACGCGCTGCCCGTCCCGGCTTGCAGAGTGATGGAAATGGGAAACCCGGCGTGGTCTGACGCGCTTGAGATCTGCGAGGAGGCCAGCATGAAAAAGATCGAAGCGATCATCAAGCCGTTCAAGCTCGACGAAGTGAAGGAAGCCCTTCAGGAGGTCGGCGTGCAGGGGCTTTCGGTGATCGAGGTCAAGGGGTTCGGCCGCCAGAAGGGCCACACCGAGCTGTACCGCGGGGCGGAATACGTCGTCGACTTCCTGCCCAAGGTGAAGATCGAGGTGGTCCTGGACGACGACCAGGTCGAGGCCGCGATCGACGCCATCGTCGATGCCGCGAAGACCGACAAGATCGGCGACGGGAAGATCTTCGTCAGCCCGGTCGAACAGGCCATCCGCATCCGCACCGGCGAGACCGGATCCGACGCGCTGTAAGCCGCGGCCGCCCCTCGCCCCCACCCAATCACACCAAGCAAAAGGACCCGGCTCATGAGCAAGGACGCCGTTCTTAAGATGATCAAGGACGAGGATGTCGAATACGTCGACATCCGTTTCACCGACCCGCGCGGCAAGCTGCAGCATGTCACCATCATCGTCGACGAGGTCGACGAGGACTTCCTCGAGGAAGGGTTCATGTTCGACGGCTCCTCGATCGCCGGCTGGAAGTCGATCGAGGCGTCGGACATGAAGCTGATGCCCGACACCGACAGCGCCTACATCGACCCGTTCTACGCCGAGAAGACGCTGTGCCTGCACTGCTCGGTCGTCGAGCCCGACACCGGCGAGGCCTACGAGCGCGACCCGCGCGGCACCGCCGAGAAGGCCGAAGCCTACCTCAAGGCCTCCGGCATCGGCGATGTGGCCTACTTCGGCCCCGAGGCGGAATTCTTCCTCTTCGACGACGTGCGCTTCTCCAACTCGATCAACAAGGTCTCCTACGAGGTCGACGCGATCGACGCCTCCTGGAACACCGACACCGAGTACGAGATGGGCAACACCGGCCACCGTCCGGGC
>JBPEXR010000424.1:0-14596 GCA_052031355.1 Paracoccaceae bacterium | reverse complement strand
TTCGGCGGGATGAAGCAATCGGGGCTGGGCCGCGAAGGCGCGCGCCAGGGCCTCGAGGCCTTCACCGAGGTCAAATACGTCTGCCGCGACTGGGGCTGACGGACCGCCACACGTCTGCCGGGCCCGGGCATCTGCCCCGGGCCCGCACCATGTCATCACCTGCCCACCCGAGGAGAGCCCGATGCTGCGCAACGACCAGCTTGACCAATGGGACCGCGAGTCCTTCTTCCACCCCTCCACCCACCTGGCCGATTTCGCCCGCGGCGAGGCGCCCTCGCGCATCATCCGCGGCGGCTCGGGCTGCCATATCGAGGATCGCAACGGCACCCGGCTGCTGGATGCCTTCGCCGGGCTCTATTGCGTCAACGTGGGCTACGGCCGCCAGGAGATCGCCGAGGCGATCGCCGAACAGGCGCGGGAGCTGGCCTATTACCACGCCTATGTCGGGCACGGCACCGAGGCCAGCGTGACCCTGGCCAAGATGATCCTCGACCGCGCGCCCGAGGGCATGTCCAAGGTCTATTTCGGCCTCTCGGGCTCGGACGCGAACGAGACCAACGTCAAGCTGATCTGGTACTACAACAACATCCTGGGCCGGCCGGAGAAGAAGAAGATCATCAGCCGCTGGCGCGGCTATCACGGCTCGGGGCTGATGACCGGCTCGCTGACGGGGCTGGACCTGTTTCACCGCAAGTTCGACCTGCCTCTGGCGCAGGTGGTGCACACCGAGGCGCCCTATTACCACCGCCGCCCCGAGGCGGGGATGACCGAGGCGCAGTTCACCGCCCACCTGGTGGCCGAGCTTGAGGCGCTGATCGCCCGCGAGGGGGCCGATACCATCGCCGCCTTCATCGGCGAGCCGGTCCTGGGCACCGGCGGCATCGTCCCGCCGCCCGAAGGCTATTGGCCCGCGGTGCAGGAGGTGCTGGCGCGCCACGACATCCTGCTGGTGGCCGACGAGGTGGTCACGGGTTTCGGGCGCCTGGGGTCGATGTTCGGCTCGGACCACTACGGCATCCGCCCGGACCTGATCACCATCGCCAAGGGGCTGACCTCGGCCTATGCGCCGCTTTCGGGCTCGATCGTGGGCGAAAAGATGTGGCGCGTGCTGGAGCAGGGGACCGACGAGAACGGCCCCATCGGCCATGGCTGGACCTACTCCGCCCATCCCATCGGCGCCGCCGCCGGCGTCGCCAACCTGGAGCTGATCGACAAGCTGGACCTGGTGCGCGCGGCGGGCGAGACCGGCGCCCATCTGAACGCCGCGATGCGCGACGCGCTGGGCGATCATCCGCATGTCGGCGAGATCCGCGGCGAGGGGATGCTTTGCGCGGTGGAATTTGACGCGGACCCGGAGGCCCGCCGCCCCTTCGATCCGGCCCAGAAGACCGGCGCCCGGATCGCCGCCGCGCTGCTGGAGCGCGGGGTGATCGGCCGCGCCATGCCGCAGGGCGATATCCTTGGTTTCGCACCGCCTTTCTGCCTCAGCCGCGCCGAGGCCGAGGAGATTGCCGAGAAGACGAGGCAAGCCGTGCGCGAGATTCTTGGCTGAATGTCGCGCGGGACGGGTGGTCGTTTGTCCTGAATTTCGGGCAGCGGCCGCCCGTTTGTCCTGCAAAGGTCGTAAACGGCCCCGAATTGCCGCAATCCGGTTGCAAGCGAGGGGCTGGCGCGCTTTAGTTTGAAGGAAAGGCGGCGAAAGTCCGCTTGCAGATAAACGGGGAGCCTTCCTTGGCCGATACACAGCGCGCAGATGCGTTCGTTGAATTCGAACGCGTGCAAAAGAGCTATGACGGCGAGACTCTCGTCGTCAAGGATCTGAACCTGTCGATGCCGAAGGGCGAGTTTCTGACGATGCTCGGGCCGTCCGGGTCGGGCAAGACGACCTGCCTGATGATGCTGGCCGGGTTCGAGACCGCCACCCACGGCGAGATCAAGCTGGACGGCAAGCCGATCAACAACATCCCGCCGCACAAGCGGGGCATCGGCATGGTCTTCCAGAACTACGCCCTGTTCCCGCACATGACGGTGGCCGAAAACCTCAGCTTCCCGCTGGAGGTGCGCCGCATGGGCAAGTCCGAGCGCGAAGAGAAGATCAAGCGCGCCCTCGACATGGTCCAGATGGGCAGCTTCGGCGGCCGCCGTCCGGCGCAGCTTTCGGGCGGCCAGCAGCAGCGGATCGCCCTGGCCCGCGCCCTGGTCTTCGAGCCGGAGCTCGTGCTGATGGACGAGCCGCTGGGCGCGCTGGACAAGCAGCTGCGCGAGACGCTGCAGTTCGAGATCACGCACCTGGCGCACGAGCTGGGCATCACCACGGTCTACGTCACGCACGACCAGACCGAGGCGCTGACCATGTCGGACCGCGTCGCCGTTTTCGACGATGGCCGCATCCAGCAGCTGGCCCCGCCGGACGAGCTGTACGAGAGCCCGCAGAACAGTTTCGTCGCCCAGTTCATCGGCGAGAACAACACCCTCGAAGGCACGGTGAAGGAGATCAAGGACGGTCTCGCGCTGGTGCAGCTCGACGATGGCGGGCTGATCGACGCGGTGCCCGTCAACGTCTCCGAGCCCGGCGAGCGCACGCTCATCTCGATCCGCCCCGAGCGGGTGGAGTTCAACAAGGACCGCCTGAAGCCCGACGCGCATACGCTGAAGGCCGAGGTGCTGGAGTTTATTTACATGGGGGACATCTTCCGGACGCGCCTGCGGGTGGCCGGCAAGGATGACTTCATCATCAAGACACGCAACGCGCCCGACCAGGTGCGCCTGCAGCCCGGCGAGCAGATCGAGATCGGCTGGTTGCCGGAGGATTGCCGCGCCCTCGACGCGTGAGGTTCCGGCCGGCGCCGTCCCGTCCCGGGCGGCGCGAGGCCCGAAGGGTCCCAAGGCTTCGCCCGTAGCCCGGACCCATGAAGACGCCAACACGGGCGACATTAGGGAGTTTGCAATGAAGTTCACCACGACTCTGCTGGCATCGACCGCGCTGACGCTTGCGTCCGGCGCCGCCTTTGCCGAAAGCCACGGCGACATGGCCAACCAGATGACCATCGTCTCCTGGGGCGGGGCCTACCAGGCCAGCCAGCGCAAGGCCTATGCCGAGCCCTACATGGAGATGAATCCCGAGGTCGAGATCGTCTGGGACGAAAGCTCGGCCGAGGCGGTCGCCAAGCTGCGCGCCATGAACGAGGCCGGCAACGTGACCTGGGACCTGGTCGACGTGGTGGCCTCGGACGCCATCCGCCTGTGCGACGAAGGCCTGGCGATGGAGATCGACCCGGACGAAGACCTGGCCGCCGCGCCCGACGGCACCTCGGCCGAGGATGACTTCGGCGACCTGCTGGTCAGCGACTGCTTCATCCCGCAGATCGTCTATTCCACCACCTTCGGCTACCGCACCGACATGGTCGGCGACACGCCGCCGGACGACATCTGCGATGTCTTCGACCTGGAAGCCTACCCGGGCAAGCGCAGCCTGGAGAAGCGCCCGATCAACAACATGGAATGGGCGCTGCTCTGCGACGGCGTGGCCAAGGACGAGGTCTACGACGTGCTCGCCACCCCCGAGGGGCAGGAGCAGGCGCTGGCCAAGCTCGACACCATCAAGGACGAGGTGATCTGGTGGTCCGCCGGCGCCGACACGCCGCAGCTGCTGGCCGACGGCGAAGTGGTGATGGGCTCGACCTACAACGGGCGTCTCTTCTCGGTGATCGAGGAGCAGGACCAGCCGGTCGCGATGCTCTGGGACGCGCAGGTCTTCGACCTGGACGGCTGGATCATCCCCGCCGGCCTGCCGGAGGACCGCCTGGCGCGGGTGAAGGACTTCGTGAAGTTCGCCACCGACACCCAGCGTCTGGCCGACCAGGCCAAGTACATCTCCTACGGCCCGGCGCGGAATTCCTCGGCGCCGCTGGTGGGTCAGCACGCGGAGCTGGGCATCGACATGGCACCGCACATGCCGACCGACCCGAACAACGCGCAGAACACGTTCCTCTACAACTACGAGTTCTGGGCCGACTACCGCGATGACATCGACGCCAAGTTCCAGGCGTGGCTCGCGAAGTAAGACCGACAGGGAAGGGGGCCGCCCGGCCCCCTTCCGCATTCGTTAAGACCTTTCAGCCGAACCACCGCCAGCGGGGACAGCATGAGTGACGTGACCGACGCCACAACCGCCAAAGAGGCGCCGACGCCCGACGATGCCCTGCGCATCGCCGACAGCAAGGACGGCGGGCCCGTCCTGGCCGCCGACGGCACGCCGCTGAAGCGCAGCCTGAACCGCGCCCTGCGCATGCAGAAACTGCGCGCGCTGATGCTGATCGCGCCGCTGCTGATCTTCGTGCTGGTGACATTCATCGCGCCGATCCTCGACATGCTGTTCCGCTCGGTCGAGAACCAGATCGTCTCCGAAACCCTGCCCGAGACGGTGGCCGAGCTTGAAGGCTGGAGCCCCGAGACCGGCGAGCCCCCGGGCGAGGAAGTGTTCCGCGCGCTGTTCTTCGACCTGTTCCTGGCCGCCGAGGCGAAGGAACACACCAAGCTGGGCACCCGCCTCAACTACGAGCGGACGGGCATTTCCTCGCTGTTCCGAACCTCGGGCCGCAGGCTGGACGACGTGGGCGAGGCCTACCAGGACGCCTTCGAGGAAATGGGCGAGCACTGGGAAGACGCCGCCTTCTGGCACATGCTGATGACCGGCGAGGGCGAGGCCGACACCGGCCTTGTGAACGACGTTCGCGCGCGCCTCTCCAGCCTGACCGAGGCGCCCATGCCCTCCGAGATCGGCTTCGCGCCCTCCGAACGGGTGGCGCAGATGCTGCCGCGCACCGCGCGGGCCTACACCGATTTCGCGGTCTTCACCGTCGGCGTCGACGAGGACGTGGTCGCCGAGGAAGAACCCTGGGAGGCCGTCTATGCCGCCCTGGGCGTCGATCTGCAGTCGCCCGGCCGGGTCGAGCAGGTGATGCGCTACGAAGGCCCCGGCGCGGCAGAGCTTCAGGCCGCCGCCGAGCAGGTGGACAGCCTGCCGGTCGTCAATTTCCGCGAGGCTTTCGTGGAGATCGACGAGGATTGGGGCGATCCGGGCAACTGGGCCACCATCGCCACCTATTCGCCCAAGTACACCCCGGGCTACTTCCTGAACGCCGCCGACCTGCAACTGACGCAGGAGGGCGTCGAGCCGCGCCCGGAGAACGAGCGGATCTACGGGCTGCTCTTCAAGCGCACGCTCTTCATGAGCCTGGTCATCACCGGCTCCTGCATCCTGCTGGGCTACCCGGTGGCCTGGATCCTGGCGAACCTGCCGATGCGCACCGCCAACCTGCTGATGATCCTGGTGCTTCTGCCCTTCTGGACCTCGCTCCTGGTGCGCACCTCGGCCTGGAAGGTGATGCTGCAGCAGCAGGGGGTGATCAACGACACGCTGGTCTGGCTGGGCCTCGTGGACAACGCCAACCGGCTGGTGATGATCAACAACCAGTTCGGCACCATCGTGGCGATGACGCATATCCTGCTGCCCTTCATGATCCTGCCGCTCTATTCGGTCATGCAGACGATCCCGCCCAGCTACCTGCGCGCCGCGCGCAGCCTTGGCGCGACGCCCTTCACCGCCTTCCGCCGGGTCTATTTCCCGCAAAGCGTGCCGGGCATCGGGGCGGGCTCGATCCTCGTCTTCATCCTGTCGATCGGCTACTACATCACGCCCGAGATCGTCGGCGGCACGACCGGCACCTTCATCTCGAACCGGATCGCCTACCACATCTCCTCCTCCCTCAACTGGGGGCTTGCGGCGGCGCTCGGCTCGATCCTGCTGGCGGTGGTGCTGATCCTCTACTGGGCCTACGACCGCATCGTCGGCATCGACAACGTGAAGCTGGGGGGCTGAGCCATGACCGAAGTGACCCTGACCCCGACCTACAAGCAGCCGATGTCCTTCACCCTGCCCGTGGTGGCCGCGGCCGGCGGGCTGGCCGGCCTCTTCATCGGCACCGCCCAGGGCTCGGGCCTTTTGGGCGTGGTGCTGGGCGCGCTGCTGATGGCCGCGCTGGCCGCCCTGGCGATGAGCCCGCAGGGCCGCGACAACGAGCGGGCGATCAAATGGGCGCTGACCGGCGCCTTCGCGCTGGGCGGGCTGCTGCTGGGCGGGCTGCCCGGGCTGGTGCTGGGCGCGCTTTTCGGCTGGTTCTTCGGCTGGTTCGCCTACTGGGTGGGGCTGGGGCGCTACCGCGCCAAGCTGCCGCCCTACCTGACCGCGGGCGAGGTGCTGTGGCACTATGCCTTCCGGGTGATCTGCGGGGCGATCTTCGTCTTCCTGATCACGCCGATCCTGGTGGTGCTGCCGCTCAGCTTCAACGCGGAGAACTTCTTCACCTTCACCCCCGAGATGCTGCGCTTCGACCCCGAGGGTTACTCGCTGCGGCACTACCGCGACTTCTTCGGCTCGGACGACTGGCAGCAGGCGCTTTGGAACTCGATCACCATCGCGCCGATGGCGACGCTGCTGTCGGTGGGCTTCGGCACGCTGGCGGCGATCGGCCTCAGCCAGCCGCATGTGCCGTTCCGCCGGGCGATCATGGCGATCCTGATCTCGCCGATGATCGTGCCGCTGATCATCTCGGCCGCCGGGATGTACTTCTTCTACAGCCGCATCGGCCTGCAGGGCACATACCTGGGCGTGGTGCTGGCCCACGCGGCG
The DNA here is from genome assembly GCA_052031355.1 of Paracoccaceae bacterium. Taxonomy (GTDB): domain Bacteria; phylum Pseudomonadota; class Alphaproteobacteria; order Rhodobacterales; family Rhodobacteraceae; genus JBPEXR01. The sequence goes on along the minus strand of JBPEXR010000424.1, from coordinate 7,905 downwards.
CTGGGCATTCCCTTCGTCATCATCACCGTGACGGCGACGCTGGTCGGCTTCGACAATTCGCTGACGCGGGCCTCGGCCAACATGGGCGCGGGTCCGGTGACCACCTTCTTCCGGGTGCAGATGCCGCTGATCCTGCCGGGGGTGATCTCGGGCGGGCTCTTCGCCTTCATCACTTCCTTCGACGAGGTGGTCGTCGTGCTCTTCGTCGGCTCGGCGGGGCAGAAGACGCTGCCGTGGCAGATGTTCACCGGCCTGCGCGAGCAGATCTCGCCGACCATCTTGGCGGTGGCGACGATCCTCGTGGCGATCTCCATCTGCCTGCTGGCGACGGTGGAGCTGCTGCGCCGCCGCTCCGAACGGCTGCGCGGCATGTCGCCCGGCTAGGGCCGGCGCTGGCGCGAAATGGGGGGCCGTGCCACGGGGCGCGGCCCTTTTCACGTCCGGGTGCCGGTTTGACACCCGGGCACGGCGGTGGTTTCTGGACCCGTCAGCGACGGAGGGCCCGATGAGCGATCAAGACCACAAGGCGAAGATGCAGCAGCGCCAGGCCGCGCATCGCAAGCGCACGGCCGAGCTGAAGGACCCCGAGCGCGGCCTCGTGCTGGTCCACACCGGGCCGGGCAAGGGCAAATCCTCTGCCGCCTTCGGGGTCCTGCTGCGCGCCCTTGGCTGGGGCCAGCGGGCCGGGGTGGTGCAGTTCATCAAGGGCAAGTGGATGACCGGCGAGAAACGCTTTTTCGCCGATCACCCGCAGGTCGACTGGCACACGATGGGCGAGGGCTTCACCTGGGACACCCAGGACCGCGAGCGCGACATCGCCGCCGCCCGGGCCGCCTTCGCCCGCGCCCGCGAGATGATGGAGGACGGCGCCCACGACCTGGTGGTGCTGGACGAGATCAACATCGCCCTGCGCTATGACTACCTGTCGGTGGAGGAGGTGATCGCCGGGCTGGAGGCGCGCGCGGACAAGACCGCGGTGATCCTGACGGGGCGCGACGCCAAGCCCGAGCTGCGCGCCTACGCCGACCTGGTCAGCGAGATCGCCGCCGAGAAACACCCGATGTCCGCCGGCATCAAGGCACAGCGCGGCATCGACTTCTAGCATCGGGGCCCCGCGGAGGGGCCCCTTGTTCGGCTCTATCGCGGCTCTGTTAAGGCTCTATCCCGGCCGGGCGCGCCTCAGGCGCGGACCAGCTTGTCGTAGGCCTCGGCCATCTCGCGCGCCAGGGCGCCGACCTCGAAGGTGTAATCGCCGATCTGCCCGACAGGCGTCACCTCGGCGGCGGTGCCGGTCAGCCAGCACTGCTCGAAGCCTTCCAGTTCTTCCGGCATGATGTGGCGCTCGTGCACCTTGATGCCGCGTTCCTTCAGCATCTCCAGCACCGTCTGGCGGGTAATGCCGTTGAGGAAGCAATCGGGCAGGGGGGTGTGCACTTCGCCGTTCTTGACGAAGAAGATGTTGGCGCCCGTCGCCTCGGCCACGTAGCCGCGGTAATCCAGCATCAGCGCGTCCGAGCAGCCCTTCGCCTCGGCCGCGTGCTTGGACATGGTGCAGATCATGTAAAGGCCGGCCGCCTTGGCGTGGCTGGGGATCGTCTCCGGGCTGGGGCGCTTCCAGGCCGAGAGGTCCAGCTTGGCGCCCTTGGTGCGCGCCTCGCCGTAGTAGGCGCCCCATTCCCAGGCGGCGATGGCCAGCCGCACCGGGTTGCGGGCCGAGCTGACGCCCATGTCCTCGCCGGCGCCGCGCCAGGCGAAGGCGCGCACGTAGGCATCGCTCAGCCCGTTGGCCTTCATCACCTCGGTCTTGGCGGCCTCGATCTGGTCGACGGTCCAGGGGATCGGCATGTCGATCGCCGTGCCGGAGGCCAGCAGACGCTCGGAATGCTGGCGGGACTTGAAGATCTTGCCGCCGTAGGCACGCTCGCCCTCGAACACCGAGGAGGCATAGTGCATCGCGTGGCTCAGCACGTGCACCTTCGCGTCGCGCCAGTCCACCAGTTTCCCGTCCAGCCAGATATACCCGTCGCGATCGTCGTAACCACCCGCCATGTCTTGGTCCTTTCTCACGGCACCCTTTTCCGGTTGTTTCCCGAATCCGTCCGCTTGGGACATAAAATTGCGGAAAAACTCCGCTTCGCTAACAGTTCGGACTTGGAATGTCAACAACGCTGACATAAGCTACCGGAAAGCCAGTTCCGGAGGACAACATGAGCGATCACGCGCCCATGGCGGGCCACGGACAGGGGGGCGAGGCGCTTCTGTTCCTGACCGACGAGCAGTTGCGGCAGGGGATCGAGGCGATGTTCTTCGCCTACCGCGGGTTCACCGCCGATCCCGACAGGATCCTGTCCGAGCTGGATTACGGCCGCGCCCATCACCGGGCGATCCACTTCATCAACTGCGCGCCGGGCACCACGGTGAACAACCTGCTGACCATCCTGGGCGTCACCAAGCAGTCCCTCAACCGGGTGCTGCGGACGCTGATCGCCGACGGGCTGGTCGAAAGCCGGGTCGGCCGCCTCGACCGGCGCGAACGGCACCTTTACCTGACCGAGGCGGGCGAGGCGCTGGAGCAGCGCCTGTCGGACGCCCAGCGGGCGCGCATGCGCAAGGCCTACCGCAAGGCCGGCCCCGAGGCGGTCGCCGGGTTCCGCACCGTGCTGGAGGCGATGATGGATCCCGAGATGCGGCTCTGCTACCAGACCCTGCGCGGGCGCCGCCCATGAGCATGCCCGAAGCGCATCTGCTGATCGTCGATGACGACGAACGCATCCGCGGCCTGTTGCAGAAGTTCCTGATGCGGCACGGCTTCCTGGTGACGGTGGCGCGCGATGCCGCCCACGCGCGGCGCATCCTCGCGGGGCTGGATTTCGACCTGATCGTGCTGGACGTCATGATGCCCGGCGAAGACGGGGTGGAGTTGACAGCCGCCCTGCGCAAGGTCTCGGCCACGCCGATCCTGCTGCTGACCGCCCGCGGCGAGACGGAGGACCGCATCCGCGGGCTGGAGGCGGGCGCGGACGACTACCTCGCCAAGCCTTTCGAGCCGAAGGAGCTGCTGCTGCGGATCAACGCCATCCTGCGCCGCATGCCGGAGGCCGAGGACGCGGCCCTGCCCAAGGTGCTGCACCTGGGGCCGGTGCGCTATGACATCGACCGCGGCGAGCTGTGGCGCGGCGAGGAGCCGGTGCGCCTGACCGCCACCGAAAGCCAGCTGATGCGCATCTTCTCCGCCACCCCGGGGGAGCCTGTCAGCCGCGCCCGCCTGGTCGAGGACCTGGGCCGCGACCGCGGGCAGGCGCAGGAACGCGCCGTCGACGTGCAGATCACCCGCCTGCGCCGCAAGATCGAGGTCGATCCCAAGCAGCCGCGCTACCTGCAGACGGTGCGCGGGGCGGGCTACATGCTGGCGCCCGACTAGGCGCCGCGCCGCCGCCCCACCCCCCTTGACCCTGCCGCCCCGGCGCGTCCCTATGCGGGCACGCCATGAGGAGGACACCCCTTGAGCACCGTTCTGATCACCCACGCCGAATGCCTGGAGCATCGCACCCCCGACGGCCACCCCGAGCGGGTCGCCCGGCTGGAGCACGTGCTGCACGCGCTGGAGCCGCTGGCCCCGCGCCGCGTCACCGCGCCGCTGGCGGCCGAGGATGATCTGCTGCGCGTGCACCCGAAAAGCTACATCGACATGCTGCGCGCCAAGCGCCCGGACAGCGGCATCGTGCGGCTTGACGAGGATACCTGGATGTCGCCCGGCTCGCTCGACGCGGCCTGGCGGGCGGCGGGCGCGATGGTGCGCGCGGTGGACATGGTGCTGGGCGGCGAGGCGCCGAACGCCTTCTGCGCCACCCGCCCCCCGGGCCACCACGCCGAGCGGGAGACGCCGATGGGGTTCTGCCTCTTCGGCACCGCGGCGCTGGGGGCCAAGCACGCGCTGGACCACCACGGGCTGTCGCGCGTCGCGGTGGTGGATTTCGACGTGCACCACGGCAACGGCACGCAGGACCTGCTGTGGGACGAGCGGCGCGCGCTCTTCTTCTCCTCGCACCAGTCGCCGCTCTGGCCCGGAACGGGCGCGCCGCAGGAAACGGGCGATTTCGACAATATCGTCAACCTGCCGCTGGCGCCCGAAAGCGACGGCGCCGAGATGCGCCGCGTCTACGAAAGCGAGGTCTTCCCGCGGCTGCGCGCGTTCAAGCCCGAGCTTCTGATCATCTCTGCCGGGTTCGATGCCGACGCGCGCGACCCGCTGGCCCAGCTCAACTGGGACACCGAGGATTTCGCCTGGCTGACCCGCGCGCTTTGCGCGATCGCGGCGGATTGTTGCGGCGGGCGTGTGGTCTCGACTTTGGAAGGCGGCTATGATCTGGAAGCCCTGGCCGCCGGCGCGGCCGCCCATATGCGCGAACTTCAGGAGGCAGCCGGATGAGCGACACCCCCGTCAGCGAAATGAGCTTCGAACAGGCGATGAAGGAGCTGGAGCATGTCGTCGGCCAGTTGGAGCGTGGCGACGTGGAGCTGGAGAAATCCATCGCCCTCTACGAGCGTGGCGCCGAGCTGAAGAAACGCTGCGAGGCCAAGCTGCGCGAGGCCGAGGAAAAGGTCCATGCCATCACCCAGGGCGAAGATGGCACCCCCACCGGAACGACGCCGGTCCAGGGACTTTGAGCTTCGAAGACCGGCGCGCCGCCGCGGCCCGGGCGGTGGGCGCGCATCTGGCACAGCGCATCGCGGGGTTCGGCGCGCTGCCGGTGGCGCGGGCGATGGATTACGCCAGCGCCGGCGGCAAGCGCCTGCGCGCCTTCCTGGTGCTGGAAAGCGCCCGGCTGCACGGCGTCGCGGAGGCGCAGGCCATCTGGCCCGCCGCGGCGATCGAGGCGATGCACGCCTACAGCCTGGTGCATGACGACCTGCCCTGCATGGACGACGATTCGCTGCGCCGCGGCCAGCCCACGGTGCATGTCGCCTGGGACGAGGCCACCGCGGTGCTGACGGGCGATGCGCTGCACACGCTGGCCTTCGAGCTGGTGCTCGAGCCCGCCGCGCACCCCGACCCGGCGGTGCGTGCCGAACTGGCGCTGTCGCTGGCGCGGGCGGCCGGGGCGGCGGGCATGGTGCGGGGCCAGGCCCTCGACATGGCGGCCGAGGTGGCCGAGACGCCGCTGACGCTGGACCAGATCACCGAGCTGCAGGCCGGCAAGACCGGCGCGCTGATCGAATGGTCCGCCTGCGCCGGGCCGGTGATGGCCGGCGAGGATGCCGCGCCGCTGCGCGCTTATGCCCGCGCCCTGGGGCTGGCCTTCCAGATCGCCGACGATATCTTGGATGTAGAGGGGGACGCCGCCAAGGCCGGCAAGACCCTGGGCAAGGACGAAAGCGCGGGCAAGGCGACTTTCGTTTCCCTTTTGGGGCTGGAGGGAGCCAAAGCGCGCGCCGAAGCGTTGACCGAGGAGGCCTGCGCCGCGCTGGACCCCTACGGCAGCCAGGCCGCCGCCTTGCGAGAGGCCGCGCGCTTCGTTATCTCGCGCGACAGCTGAAATTCCCCCGGGGAGGGGCCAGGATGAGCCATCGACCGCAAACACCGCACCTGGACCGCGTGACGCATCCCGCCGACATGAAGCGGATGTCGGACGGCGAGCTGGCGCACCTGGCCGCCGAATTGCGGGCCGAGACGATCAGCGCCGTCTCCGAGACCGGCGGCCACCTGGGCGCGGGGCTGGGCGTGGTGGAGCTGACCGTGGCGCTGCACGCCGTTTTCGACGCGCCGCGCGACAAGATCATCTGGGACGTCAGCCACCAGTGCTACCCGCACAAGATCCTGACGGGCCGCCGCGACCGCATCCGCACGCTGCGCCAGAAGGACGGGCTGTCGGGCTTCACCAAGCGCAGCGAAAGCCCGTTCGACCCCTTCGGCGCGGCCCATAGCTCGACCTCGATCTCCGCGGCGCTGGGCTTTGCCGTGGCGCGCGACCTGGGCGGCGCTTGCGACACCGGCCACGGCGATGCCATCGCGGTGATCGGTGATGGTGCGATGAGCGCCGGGATGGCCTACGAGGCGATGAACAACGCCGGCGCCCTGGGCAAGCGGCTGATCGTGATCCTGAACGACAACGAGATGTCGATCGCCCCGCCGGTGGGGGCGATGTCGGCCTACCTGTCGCGCCTCTACGCCGGCGCGCCCTTCCAGGACTTCAAGGCCGCCGCCAAGGGCGCGGTCTCCATGCTGCCGGAACCCTTCCGCGAGGGCGCCAAGCGCGCCAAGGACATGCTGAAGGGCATGACCGTGGGCGGCACACTGTTCGAACAGCTGGGCTTTTCCTACCTCGGCCCGATCGACGGGCACGATCTCAACCAGCTTCTGCCGGTGCTGCGCACCGTGCGCGACCGGGCCAGCGGGCCGATCCTGATCCACGTGGTGACGCAGAAGGGCAAGGGCTATGCCCCGGCCGAACGCGCCGCCGACCGTGGCCATGCGACCGCCAAGTTCGACGTGCTGACCGGGGCGCAGAAGAAGGCGCCCTCCAACGCGCCCAGCTACACCAAGGTCTTCGCCCGCGCGCTGCTGGACGCCGCGGCGCGGGACGACAAGATCTGCGCCGTGACCGCCGCCATGCCCGATGGCACGGGGCTGGACCTTTTCGCCGAGCGCTATCCCAGCCGCTGCTTCGATGTCGGCATCGCCGAGCAGCACGCCGTGACCTTCAGCGCCGGCATGGCGGCGGGCGGGCTGCGTCCCTTCTGCGCGCTGTATTCCACCTTCTTGCAGCGCGGCTATGACCAGGTTGTGCACGACGTGGCGATCCAGCGCCTGCCGGTGCGCTTCGCCATCGACCGCGCCGGGCTGGTGGGCGCGGATGGCGCGACGCACGCCGGCGCCTTCGACGTGGCCTTCCTGTCGAACCTGCCGGGCTTCACCGTGATGGCCGCCGCCGACGAGGCGGAGCTGGTGCACATGGTCGCCACCGCCGCCGCGCATGACGAGGGCCCCATCGCCTTCCGCTACCCGCGCGGCGAGGGCGAGGGCGTGACCATGCCCGAACGGGGCGAGCTGCTGGAGATCGGCAAGGGCCGGATGATCCGCGAGGGCAGCCGCGTCGCGATCCTCAGCCTGGGCACGCGCCTCAGCCAGGTGATGAAGGCGGTCGAGGGGCTGCGCGCCCGCGGCATCTCGCCCAGCGTGGCCGACGCCCGCTTCGCCAAGCCGTTGGACCGCGAGCTGATCCTGCGCCTGGCCGCCGATCACGAGGCGCTGATCACCATCGAGGAAGGCGCCATCGGCGGCTTCGGCAGCCATGTCGCGCAGCTTCTGGCCGAGGAAGGCGTCTTCGATCGCGGGCTGAAGTACCGCTCGATGGTGTTGCCCGACACCTTCATCGACCAGGCCAGCCCCGCGGACATGTACGCGGTCGCCGGGCTGGACGCCAAGAAGATCGAGGCCAAGGTGCTGGAGGTTCTGGGCATCGCCCAGCTCACCGAGCGGCGCGCCTGAGGCCTAGCCCCCCAGTGCCAGCACCGCCAGCCCGGTGACGATCAGCGCCAGCCCCAGGGCCTTGGCCAGCGTCATCGGCTCGCCCAGCAGCAGCACCCCGGAGGCGGCGACCATCAGAAAGCTCAGCGCGACGAAGGGATAGGCCAGCGACAGGTCGATCCGGCGCAGCGCAAAGAGCCACAGAACCGTGCCCACGCCATAGGCCGCCAGCCCCGCCAGCACCCAGGGCGAGAAGAGCATCGCCGCCACCTTGCCCAGCAGCCCCGCCCCGTCGCCGAAGCGCACCCGCCCGGCGCCGGTCTTGAACAGCGTCTGCCCGAGGGCCGACAGGGTGACGCTGACGAAGATCAGGGAGAAGCCGGCCCAACTCATGACACGGGCACCTCCAGCGGCAGGTAGCGGGCCGCCAGCACCAC
>JBPEXR010000423.1:0-5234 GCA_052031355.1 Paracoccaceae bacterium | reverse complement strand
GAAAACCTCGGCGATGGCAACGACGTCGGCCTCGTGGAAGCAGCCGCAAAAATCGTCGAACAGCGAGCTGAGACGCGAATAGCGGTGCGGCTGGTGCACTGCGATCACCCGGCCCTCGCAGGCCTGGCGCGCGGCCTTCAGGACCGCTGCGATCTCCACCGGGTGGTGGCCGTAATCGTCGATGATGGCGACGCCGTTCACCTCGCCCACGCGTGTAAAGCGGCGGTTGACGCCCTGGAAAGCGGCCAGCGCATCGCGGATCTCCTCGGCCTTCATGCCGAGGTGACGCGCCACCGCCACCGCCGCCAGCGCGTTCGAGACGTTGTGGTCCCCCGGCATCGGCAGTTGGCAGCCCGAGATGGTCATGTCCTCGTCGCGCAGGCGGATGTCGAAATGCGCGATGCCCTTGTCGTAGGTCAGGTTGATCGCGCGCACGTCGGCCTGGGCGTTGAAGCCGTAGGTCCGCACCCGGCGGTCGGTGATCCGCCCGACCAGCGCCTGCACCTCCGGGTGGTCGGTGCAGCAGACCGCCAGCCCGTAGAAGGGAATGTTGGAGACGAAATCCTGGAAGCCGCGCTTCAGCGTCTCGAAGTCGCCCCAGTGCTCCATGTGCTCGGGGTCGATGTTGGTGACCACGGCGATGGTCGCGGGAAGGCGGTTGAAGGTGCCGTCGCTTTCATCCGCCTCGACCACCATCCATTCGCCCTGCCCCATGCGCGCGTTGGACCCGTAGGCGTGAATGATCCCGCCGTTGATGACCGTGGGGTCGATCCCGCCCTTGACCAGCAGCTCGGCCACCAGCGTCGTGGTGGTGGTCTTGCCGTGGGTGCCGGCGACGGCGATGTTGGACTTCAGGCGCATCAGCTCGGCCAGCATCTCGGCCCGGCGGACGACCGGCAGGCCGCGCTTGCGGGCGGTGTCCAGCTCTGGATTGCCGGGCTTGATGGCGGAGGAGATGACGACGACCGCGGCGTCCTGCAGGTTCTCGGCCCGCTGGCCCTCGTAGATGACCGCGCCCTTCTCCTTCAGCCGGTCGGTGATCTTCGAGGCTTTCAGGTCCGAGCCCTGAACCCGGTAGCCGTGGTTCAGCAACACCTCGGCAATGCCGGACATGCCGATACCGCCGATACCGACGAAGTGGATGGGGCCCACGTCTGTGGGCAGCTTGGTGGCTGCTGCGTTCATTCTGTCCTGTCCCTGGGGCCGGATGTATGGCCCGAAATGTTTTCGACCAGTGCCGCCAGCCGTTCGGTTGCATCCGGACGGCCGCAGCCCAGCGCCGCGCGCGCCATCTTCATGGCGCCGTCCGGATCGCCCAGGACGGCGGCGATCTGGTCGGTCAACGCGCTGACTTCCAATCGGGTTTCCGGGATCAGGATGGCGCCGCCGGCCTCGGTCAGCCCGCGGGCGTTGGCGGTCTGGTGATCGTCCATCGCCGCCTTGAAGGGGATCAGGATCGCCGGCCGCCCGATGATCGAGATATCGGCGATCGAGGAGGCCCCGGCGCGGGAGATGACCAGCTGCGCCTCGCTCATCCGGGCGGGGACATCGTCGAAGAAGGGGGCGACCTCGGCGTCGATGCCGTTCTCGGCGTAGAAGCCGGCGACCCGGTCGTGGTCCTCTTCCCGCGCCTGGTGCGAGACACGCAGGTTGCGCAGGATCTGCATCGGCAGCCCGGCGATGGCGGGCGGGACCACGTCCGACAGGATACGCGCGCCCTGGCTGCCGCCCATCACCAGCACCGACATCGGGTAGTCGCCGGGCGGGATGTAGCCGGCCGCGGCGCGTTCGGCCACCGCGCCGCGCACCGGGTTGCCGGTGAACTCGGCCTCGGCGCCCTCGGGCAGCCGGGTCGGCCAGATGCCGCAGGCAACCATCTGCACGCGCTTGGCAAACAGGCGGTTGACCCGGCCCGGCACGCCGTTCTGTTCGTGGATCATCCGCGGCAGGCGCAGCAGCACCGCCGCCCCCAGCGCCGGGATCGACGGGTAGCCGCCGAAGCCAACGACCATCGCCGGCCGGTCGCGCAGCATCGCCGCCACGGCCGAGGCCAGCCCGCCGCCGATGCGCAGCGGCACCAGCGCCTTGGCCAGCGGCCCGCCCCGCGCGAAGGTGGCGCTGGCGATCTGCTCGACCTCGACGGCCCCGGGGAAGCCGCCGGCGTAGCGCGCGCCGCGCGCGTCGGTGGAAAGCTTCACCCGCCAGCCGCGGGCCAGCATCTCCTCGGCCAGGGCCTGGGCGGGAAACATGTGGCCGCCGGTGCCCCCGGCGGCAATCACCAGAAGCGGTGCCGTCTCGTTCATCTCAACCTTGCGCGTAGAATGTCGCCGATTTCGCCCTGCGGGCGGCTGCGGGTGAAGGCCAGAAGCATGCCCACGGCGATGCCGCTGGCGATGACCGAGGAGCCGCCGTAGCTGACGAAGGGCAGCGTCATGCCCTTGGCCGGCAGCAGCCGCACGGCGACGCCCATGTTGATCATCGCCTGCACGCCGAAGATGCAGGCCAGCCCCGTGCCCGCCAGGCGGATGAAGGGATCACGCTCGCGCATCAGGCGCAGCAGCGAGCGTACGACGATGGCGGCGTAAAGGGCGATGATCGCCAGCACCAGCACCAGGCCGTATTCCTCGGCCGCGACGGCGATGATGAAATCGGTATGGGCATCGGGCAGCGACCACTTCACCTGGCCCTCGCCCACGCCGACGCCGAAGAAGCCGCCCTCGCGGATCGCGTTGGTGGCATAGCCCAGCTGCGTCGTCGGATCGACGTCGGGCGACAGGAAGCCGTCGATGCGGCGGGCGAAATGCTCGGAATTGTTGTAGGCCACCGTGCCGGCGAAGACCGTGGCGCCGGCGATGCACAGCAGCAGCACCATCGGCGCGCCGGCGACGAAGTACATCACCCCCCAGCCGAACAGCACAAGGCAGGCCTGGCCGAAGTCGGGCTGCATGGCCAGCATGGCGGTGATCGCGATGACCACCACGAAGGAATAGAGGCGCCCCGGGGGGCCGTTGATCTCCTGCGCCGCGGCCATCAGCCAGGCGGCGGCGACGATGAAGCCGGGCTTCAGGAACTCCGAGGGCTGCACCGAGGCGAAGCCCAGGCTGTACCAGCGCACCGCGCCCTTGCCGAAATCGGTGCCGAAGAAGGGCAGCAGCGCCAGGGCCACGAAACTGGCCAGAAAGCCCAGAACGGCCAGGCGGCGCACCAGCACCGGCGACATCATCGAGGTCAGGAGCATCGCCACCATGGCCGCGCCGCCGAAGACGGCCTGGCGCTGGACGTAGTGGAAATGGTCGAAGCCGTTCTTGGCCGCCAGCGGCGGCGAGGCGGCCAGCCCCAGCAGCATGCCGATCCCGAAAAGGATCAGGATCATCGACATCGACCAGCGGTCGATCGTGCGCCACCACTTGGGGAGAATCGGCTCCCCCGCCCGCGCGGGCGCGGTGCCATAAACCATTTCCGTCATGGATTGTCCGCCAACTGCCTCTGCCTGTCCGGTTTTCCCGGATCTGCCGTTCAGTGTAGCGCATGGGGGGCTTCGGCGCCAGCCGAGAATGGCCGCGCCCCTGCCGCCCCGCCCCGGCACGCGAACGCCCCGTGCCGGGGCACGGGGCGCAGGTGCGATGGGTCGAAGCCGGGCGCGCCGCGGCCGGGCGCGGGCGTTACGCCGCCAGCGTGCCGCGGATCGGGTAATCCTTCTCGCGGATGAAGGCGATGCCGCCGGCCAGCTGCTCCAGGTCCGGGCGCGCGAAGGGCGCGTTGGAGATGTCGACGAGGTGCAGCTTGCCTTCGCCGTTGATCACGAAGACGGCCGGCTCCGCGAAGGGGCGGTCGGTCTCCTGCGGGGAGCGCGGCTCGGAGATGTAAAGACCCAGCTCGCGCATCTGCTCCATGCTCAGGTCATAGCCGACGGGCAGGCTCAGCCCCACTTCCTCGGCGAAGGCGCGGGCCTTCTCCTCGGGGTCGGCAGAGACGGTCACCACCTCGACGCCGCTGTCGTGAAACTTGGACTGCAGCTTCTCCAGCTGGGCCAGGTACTTCTTGCAGATCGGGCAGTGCAGGCCGCGGTAGACGACCACCATCTGCCAGACGAACCCCTCGCCCGGCGCGCCCAGCGGCAGGGTGCCGCCACCCAGTTTCGAGACGATCTGCCGGGGGAATTTCGTGCCGGAGGTCAGCTTGGCCATGATAGCTCCTTTCTGGTTGCCTTGCGCCACAGATGTGACGGCGCGGCCCCCGGTCCAACCATCGCGCGGAATATTGACGCCATCGTGATTGCCGCGGCGGAAGCGGCGCCGCCCTGCAGCGCCGGCGCCCCCGGGGGCTTGCCCGCCGGCCCCGCGCCGGTTAGCGGGAGGCATGAACGCAACGCGGCTGACATATGACACCATCGTCCTGGGCGCCGGCGCGGCGGGGATGATGTGCGCCGCCCGCGCCGCCGCCCGCGGCGGCAAGGTGCTGGCGATCGACCACGCCAAGGCGCCGGGCGAGAAGATCCGCATCTCGGGCGGCGGGCGGTGCAATTTCACCAACCTCTACACCGCGCCCGAGAACTTCCTGTCGCAGAACCCGCATTTCGCCAAGTCGGCGCTGGCCCGCTATACCCAGTGGGATTTCATCGCCCTGGTCGACCGGTACGGCATCGCCTGGCACGAGAAGACGCTGGGCCAGCTTTTCTGCGACGGCAGCGCGCGGCAGGTCGTCGCCATGCTGCAATCCGAGATGGCCGCCGCGGGGGCGGAACTGTGGCTACAGACCAGCCTGCGCGACCTGGGCCACGACGGCGAGCGCTTCACCCTGGAGGTGGAGCGGGACGGCCGCCGCCAGGCCCTTGGCGCGCGCCACCTGGTGCTGGCCACGGGCGGCAAGTCGATCCCCAAGATGGGCGCGACGGGCCTGGCCTACGAAATCGCCCAGCAGTTCGGCCTCGCGGTGACCGAGACGCGCCCCGCGCTGGTGCCGCTGACATTCCCCGACGGGCGGTTCAAGCCGCTGGCGGGTGTCGCCCAGCCGGTGCGCGCCGCGGCGGGTGGCACCAGTTTCGAGGAGGCGATGCTCTTCACCCACCGCGGCCTTTCCGGGCCGGCGGTGCTGCAGATCTCCTCCTACTGGCGCGAGGGGCAGGAGATCGCGGTGGACCTGCTGCCCGGCGGCGGGCTGGCGGCGGCGCTGAAGGCGCAGCGCCAGCAAAGCGGCCGGCGCGCGCTGAGCACCGAACTGGCGCGCCACCTGCC
>JBPEXR010000422.1:0-3268 GCA_052031355.1 Paracoccaceae bacterium | reverse complement strand
GGCCCGCGCATCCTGCCCTACGACGAGACGAAGGCGCGGATGAAGGCGGTTCTCGACGACATCCAGAGCGGCAAGTTCGTGCGCGACTTCATGCAGGAGAACGCCGTGGGCCAGCCCTTCTTCAAGGGCACGCGGCGCCGCAACGACGAGCACCAGATCGAGCAGGTCGGCGAGAAGCTGCGCGGCATGATGCCCTGGATCTCCGCCGGCAAGATGGTCGACCGCGCGAAGAACTAGGCAGGGGTTCCCGGCGGCGGAGACCCTCTCCCCCTCCGCCGACACCTCGGGCGGCGCTTCGGCGCCGCCTTTTTTGTGCCGGCTCTGGACTTCGCCGGAGCGCCGCGAAAAGTTGCCCCCATGGACCTGCATCGACGCTATCCCGCCATCTCCGACCTGCGCGCCCGCGCCCGCGCGCGCATGCCGCATTTCGTTTTCGAATACCTCGACAGCGCCACCGGCACCGAGGCGGTGCCGCGGGCCAACCGCGCGGCGCTGGACGCGGTGCGGCTGATGCCCTCGATCCTGCACGGGGAGATCGCGCCGGACCTGGGCACCACGCTGTTTGGCCGGCGGCTGCCCCTGCCCTTCGGCGTGGCCCCGGTGGGCATGTCGGGCCTCTTCTGGCCGGGGGCGGAGAACCTGCTGGCGCGCGCGGCGGCGGAGGCAGGCCTGCCCTATACGCTGTCCACCGTCGCCTCGCGCACGCCCGAGGACCTGGCCCCCGACCTGGGCGAGGAGGCCTGGTTCCAGCTCTACCCGCCGCGCGATCCGAAGATCCGGGCCGAGATGCTGGCGCGGGCGAAGGCGGCCGGCTTCCGGGCGCTGGTGCTGACGGTGGACGTGCCGGTCGCCAGCCGGCGCGAGCGGCAGACACGCTCTGGCCTGACATCGCCGCCGCGGCTGACGCCGCGCCTGCTGGCCCAGGTGGCGCGCTGCCCGGCCTGGGCCCTGGGCACGGCGCGGCGGGGGATGCCGCGGATGCGGCTGATCGATAGCTACGCGGAGAAGGTGACGGGCCTGTCGTCCACCGAACACGCGGGCTACATGCTGCGCACCTCGCCCGACATGGGCTACCTGGAGGCGCTGCGCGCCGCCTGGGACGGCCCGCTGATCGTGAAGGGGGTGCTGGACCCGCGCGACGTGCCGCGGCTGGAGGCGGCGGGGGTCGATGCGATCTGGGTGTCGAACCACGCGGGCCGGCAGTTCGACGCCGCCCCCGCCAGCCTGGAGGCGCTGCGCGCGATCCGCGCCGAGACGCGGCTGCCGCTGATCTTCGACAGCGGGATCGAGGGCGGGCTCGACATCCTGCGCGCCATCGCCTGCGGGGCCGATTTCTGCATGATGGGCCGCGCCTGGCACTATGCCCTGGGCGCGCTGGGGCCGAAGGGGCCGGCGCACCTGGTGGACATGCTGAAGCGCGATTTGCTGGCCAACATGGGCCAGCTGGGTGCGGCGCGGCTGGGCGATCTGCCTGCCCGCCTGGTGGCGGGGCCGGGCCTTGCGCGGCCCGGCCCGGCGGCGGATCAGGTCACCGGGTAGAGGATCACCTTGGTGTCGACGGGCACCTGCTCGTAAAGCTCGATGATCTGGTCGTTCAGAAGGCGGGCGCAGCCGTTGGAGACGCGCTTGCCGATGGTCGAGGGATCGTTGGTGCCGTGGATGCGCAGGAAGGTATCGCCCTTCTCCGGCGTGAAGAGGTAGAGCGCGCGCGAGCCCAGCGGGTTGTCCGGCCCGCCCGGCATCCCGTCCTCATACTTGGCGTAGATCTCCGGCTCGCGCTCCAGCATGCCGGGGGTGGGCGTCCAGCTGGGCCAGGCCTTCTTGGCGCCGACGTAGAAGGTGCCCGCCTCGTAGAGGTTGGTCTTGCCGATGCCCACCGCGTAGCGCATCGCGCGGTTGCCCGGCAGCGTCCAGAACAGCGCGTAGACCGAGGGGATCACGTGGATCTCGTAGGGCGGGAAGTTCCCGGCCATCTCCACCTCGCGCGGCAGCATGGATTCGGGGACCTGGTAGTCCGGGATGGTGGCATCCAGTTCGTGCGCCGGTTCCAGCTCCGGCTCGGGGGCCAGGACGGCTTGCGTCTGCGCCAGCAGCGGACTTGCAAACCCCGTCGCGGCGAGACCGTATCCCAGAAAACTGCGTCGTTTCATCGAATGCTCCAGTTTGCTTGTTGATGGAACAACGATGGACCGCGGATTTCGTTCACGCCCCGGCGCTGAAAATCGCGTGACGCGTGGCACGAAAGCCTCGCCTCCCGGCGGCGGTGGAAGGCGGCGCGGAGGGCACAGCGGCACCCCCGCCCGGCCCGCCGCCCCCGGCGCGCAATGAAACGGGGGGCGGCGGGGCGGCGCAGGCGCGCGGCGCGGGTTAGAGGCCCTTGGCGCGGTAGCTGGCCGCCACCTTGTTGATCGACACGAGGTAGGCGGCGGTGCGCAGGTCATCCACGTCGCCACGCCCGTGCCAGACCTCGCGCATGGACTGGTAGGCGACGCGCATCGTGTCATCGAGGCCCGAGCGCACCAGCTCCAGCTCGTCGGCGCCGCGCAGGTACTTCTCCTTGAAGGCGGGGGTCATCGACCAGGCGTCGCCCAGGTAGCGGTCGAGCCGCTCCAGCTCGTCCACCAGCAGCTGGTGGCGCGCCTCTTCCTGGCGGCGCCCCATGCGGCCGAAGCGGATGTGGCTGAGGTTCTTGACCCATTCGAAGTAGGACACGGTGACGCCGCCGGCGTTGGCATACATGTCCGGCACGATGACGATGCCGCGCTTGCGCAGGATGTCGTCGGCCCCGGCGGTGACCGGGCCGTTGGCCGCCTCGATGATCATCTTGGCCTTGATGCGGTCCGCGTTGCCCATGTTGATGACGCCTTCGAGGGCGGCCGGGATCAGGATGTCGCATTCCTCCTCCAGCACGGCATGGCCTTCGGCGGTATGGGCGGCATCGGGGAAGCCGGCGACGCCGCCGTGCTTGGTCAGCCAGGCATGCACCGCCTCGACGTCCAGCCCGTCCGGGTCGAAAAGGGCGCCGTCACGCTCGATGATGCCGGTGATCTTCACGCCGTCCTCGGCCGCCAGGAAGCTGGCGGCGTGGTAGCCCACGTTGCCCAGGCCCTGGACGATCACGCGCTTGCCCTCCAGCTTGCCCGAGAGATTGGCCTTGGCCACGTCCTCGGGGTGGCGGAAGAACTCGCGCAGGGCGTATTGCACGCCGCGGCCCGTCGCCTCGACCCGCCCGGCGATCCCGCCGGAGTTCAGCGGCTTGCCGGTGACG
>JBPEXR010000421.1:0-2417 GCA_052031355.1 Paracoccaceae bacterium | reverse complement strand
TTGGGCGACATGCGCAGCGCGTCGACCGGCAGATGGGTCTTGAGAAAGCGGCGATGGCTCTGCGCCTCGACCTCGGGCAGTTTGACCTGCTTCGGCGGCACGCGCAGGTCGAGCCAGGGCGACATTTCGGCGACGGGCAGTCCTTCGGCCCCCTTGAAGATCAACTGGCTGACGATCTGCTGCATCCAGGTCGTGCCCGACTTGGCGTAGGTCGAGATGACGATGTCATCCTCGCGGAACGCCAGGTCGTTCCAGATGGTGCTGTCGAAGTGATGATTGTGCATCTCCCGCGTCTTGGCGGGCATCCGGTGCTCTGTGGTGATGGTCATGACGGTGTCCTCTCTGAAAACGCGCGGCGCCGCGGCAGGGCACGGCACCGCGGGGGGCGATCAGCGGTCCATGCCGCGGACGGGGAAGGCGACGTGGCGCAGCAGCTTCAGCCCTTGGGGGGTATGCTCGGCGATCAGCACGTATTCGCCCGGCAGCGTGGCCCCGCCCATCTCGGGCGGCAGGGTCACGGTGTAGGTGCCGGTGTAGAGCATATGGCCCTCGCCCAGCGGCACCTTGTCGTCGATCTCGGCGGTAAAACCCGCGACATCCGGAAAGGCGGCCAGGCTCTGGGCGATGCTCTCGGCGCCCTCGAAACGCCCGCCGGTGGAGGGCATGTAGACCGCCGCCTCGGTGAGATGGGGCGCAAGGGCATCGTCCTTGCCCCCGAGGGCCTGGGCGAAAGCTTCGATAATCGCGGCCTCGTCGTCCTGGATCGTGTCGGCGGCGGCCGTGATGCCCAAGGCTGCCACGGTGAAAGCGGTCAGGGATATTGTGCGAAGCATGATCTTCCTCCTATGCTTTTCGTCTGCCGCTGCGCCTTGCGGCGTCAGGGCCTGCACCAAGCATGGTGGGATCGAAGGTGCCGGCGTAGCGCATCTGTCGCAGAACCGTCCTGCGGGAATGCAGACGCGCGGCCGGGAGGAGGTTCGATGTTCGACTGGGACGATATCCGGCTCTTTCTGGCGGTGGCGCAGGAAGGCTCGACCCTGGGGGCGTCGAAACGGCTGAACATCAACCAGACGACCGTCAGCCGCCGCATCCAGGCGCTGGAGCAATCCCTCAGGCTGACGCTGTTCGAGCGCGATCCGCGCGGCTACGCGGTGACGGCGCATGGCAGCGCGCTGCTGGATCTTGCGGGCCAGATGGCGGCCACGGCGGAGACGATCCAGACCCGGGCCGAGAAGCTGTCCCGCGAAGTCTCCGGCATCATACGGCTGACGGGCAACCCGGAGGCGATGGAACATTGGGGGTTCCCCGTTCTCAAGCGGTTCCGCGCCAAGCATCCGGACATCGCCTTCGAGGTGGACATCAGCTCCAGCCAGGTGTCGCTGGAGAAGGGCGAGGCCGATATCGCGCTGCGGGCGGCGGACGAAATCTCCGGCGATACGCTGATCGCGCGCAAGCTCGCCCTTATTCCCTGGGGGGTCTATTGCAGCCGCCATTACGAGCGGCAGAACGGCGCACCGCACGATCTCGAGGCCTGCGGGGGGCACAAGTTCGTCCTCTACAACGGCCGGCTGGCCGAGGTGGTCGGCGCCGCGCGCTGGCTGGCCGAACAGATCGCCGAGGCGGACCGGGCGCTTCAGGTCAATTCGGTCACCGGGATGATCGGCTCGCTGCGCTCGGGCGCCGGGCTGGGGCTGCTGCCCTGCGTCACGGGCGATTTCGAGCCCGACCTCGTGCCCTGCTTCCGGCACGAGAAGCTGGCGCACACGCTCTGGGTCGTCACTTCGAAAGAGGCCTATGCCCAGCCGCCGATCCGCCGCTTCATGAAATTCGTCGGCGAGAATATCCCGCATGGCCCCCTTTGGGAGCCTGTCTGACCGCCGCGCGCCGCTCTGCACGAACGCCGCCCGGTTCTGCATCCCGAGGGATACGCAGGCCGAAGATCCTCCGGCAGGCTTTGGACATCGCCGGTGATTGTCGCCGGCAGACCCAAACCATGGAGGATATCATGACCCTGTTCATTCGCACCCTTGCCGCCTCGGCCTTCCTTGCCCTGCCCTTCGCGGCCTCGGCCCAGGACGTCCCCGTGCTGGCGGTGATCAGCCACCCCGTCGAGGACTACGGCGCCTGGCGCAAGATCTACGATGATTTCGCCGACGAGCAGCAGGCCGGCGGCGTCATCATGGAGGAGGTCTTCCAGGACCCCGCCGCCCCGAACAACGTGGTCGTCCTGCACGGCTTCGAAAGCCTGGAAGCGGCGGAGGCCTTTCTCACCTCGGACAAGCTGAAATCGGCGATGGCAGGCGCCGGCGTCGCGGCGCCCCCGACCGTGAAGGTCGTCGCCCGGGCCGACTGATGATCGTCGACGCTCCGCGGGGTTTGTATCGCGGGGCGTCGGTTTCTTGGGGGGATTGGGGGCG
>JBPEXR010000420.1:0-2820 GCA_052031355.1 Paracoccaceae bacterium | reverse complement strand
GAACTCGTGGACAGCGGCAACACGGTGGTGGTGATCGAGCACAACCTCGACGTCATCAAGACGGCGGACTGGATCATCGACATCGGCCCCGAAGGCGGCGACGGCGGCGGGGAAATCGTGGCCGAAGGCACGCCCGAGACGGTCGCCCGCGAGCCGCGCAGCCACACCGGGCGCTACCTGGCGCAGATGCTGAAGACGGCGGAGCTGGCGGCGGAGTAGGGTGCGGGCCGCGACTTTGGCCGGGTGAGACGAGCAAACGGCGTCGCAGGATCGCGGCGCCGTTCTCTTTGTCGCTGTCTGTGGCGCTACGGAACCTGCCGCGCGGCAGATCGGAGCGGCGCGCTATTGCAGCAGCGTCGCCATCAGTCCGATCACCTCCAGCACCTGCCGCGTGTCGCGGTCGACACGGAACAGATAGCCATCGGCGCGGTAGTAGGTCTCGTCCGGCTCCAGGCCGAACCGCTCGGGCGCGTAGAGGTACATGTAGTCGGTCGTCAGCCGGTCGCCCACCTGGTAGGGGGCGGCGGAATGGTGGCCGGCCTGGGAAGCCTCGGACGAAGTGGTCGCCTCGGCGGCCGCCGCGCGCTGGCCGGAGGCCGCGCAGTCGCTGCCCGCACAGCCCTGCGCGGTCAGCCCCGCGCCGGGCAGCGGCAGCGCCAGGACGGCGGCGCAGAATAGAAGGGGGATCGCTTGTTTCATCGCATTCGGGTCACAGGGTCCGGGAAGGGTTGTTGTGCAAATGCAGAAAGGCCCCGTCCGTTCCCCGGACGAGGCCTTCAGCTCTTGGGTCGGCGAAACCTTGCCTAGCTGCGCCCGCGCGCGGCCAGACGCGGCAGCATGGCGCTGAAATCGCGGCCGCGGCCGTCTTCTTCCTCGACGAACTGGGCGTAGAGCTCCCGCGCGGCGCGGCCCAGCGGCGTGTCGGCATCGGCCATCTCGGCCGCCTGCTGTGCCAGCGTCAGGTCCTTCAGCATCAGCTCGGCGGCGAAACCGGGGGTATAATCGTTGTCGGCCGGGGACTTGGGGCCCACGCCCGGCGCCGGGCAATAGGCGTTCATCGACCACGAATAGCCCGAGGAGGTGGAGACCACATCGAACATCGCCTGCCGGTCGAGGCCCAGCTTGTCGGCGAGGGCGAAAGCCTCGCATGTGACGATCATCGTCGCGCCCAGGATCATGTTGTTGCAGATCTTCGCCGCCTGGCCGTTGCCGGCGCCGCCGCAATGCACGGCCTTCTGGCCCATGATGTCGAACAGGGGCATGGCGCGGTCGAAATCCGCCTTCTCGCCGCCGACCATGAAAGTCAGCGTGCCGCCCGCGGCGCCGCCGATCCCGCCCGAGACGGGGGCGTCCAGCGCGCCGAGCCCGGCCTCCTGCGCCTGTGCCGCGACCGCGCGGGCGCTGTCCACGTCCACGGTCGAGCAATCCAGCAGGATCGCGCCCTTCTGCATGGCCGGGATCACCTCCTCGGCGACGCGGCGCAGGATGTCGCCGTTGGGCAGCATGGTGATGACCACCTCCGCGCCCTTCGCCGCCTCGGCGCCGCTGGCGGCCAGGGTCACGCCCTCCACCTTGACCTGCGCCATGTCGAAGCCCGTGACCTCGTGCCCGGCCTTGGCAAGGTTGGCCGCCATGGGCCCGCCCATGTTCCCCAGGCCGATGAACCCGATCTTCATTGCGTCTCCTCCAGTTTCAGTGCCTCGTCCCCCAGCGGCGTCAGCATGCGCGAGACCGCCACGGCGGGCAGCGCGTCCAGATCGTGCTGCCAGCGCGGGGACTTGTCCTTGTCGATGATCGCGGCGCGCACGCCCTCGATGAAATCGCCGTGCTCCAGCGCACGGTGGGTGAAGCGGTATTCCAGCTCCAGCGCGGCGCGGATGCTGTCCTGCGCGCGGATACGGTGCACCATTTCCAGCGTACAGCCCAGCGACAGCGGCGAGCCGCGGGAGATCGCCTTCAGCGCCTCGGCGGCGAAGGGGCCGCCGTCGGCGCGCAGCGCGTTCAGCACGTCCTGCAGCGCCTCGCCGGTGAACAGCGCGTCGATCTGGTCCTGGTTCTCGGCCAGCGGTGCGGCGGGCGCGTCCTGCGCGGCGCGGTCGATCGCGGACCAGTCGCCGCTTTCCTCCAGCTCGGCGATCAGCGCCGGCCATTCGGCCTCCGGCAGGTAGTAATCGGCGAACCCGGCGTAGATCGCCTCGGCGCCGTTCATGCGGTGGCCGGTCATGCCAAGGTATTCGCCCAGCCGCCCGGGCGCGCGCGCCAGCAGCAGCGTGCCGCCCACGTCGGGGATCAGCCCGATGCCGCATTCGGGCATGGCCATGCGCGTGCTGTCGCCCACGACGCGGTGCGAGGTGTGGCAGCCCACGCCCACGCCGCCGCCCATGGTGAAGCCCTGCATGAAGGCCGCCACCGGCTTGGGGAAATCGAAGAGCTTGGCGTTCATGCGGTATTCGTCGCGCCAGAACTGGCGCGCCGGGTCATATTCGCCCGCCTTGCCGGTGCGGTACATATGCGCGATGTCGCCGCCGGCGCAGAAGGCCTTCTCGCCCTCGGCGTCGATCACCACCATCTGCACCGCATCGTCATCGCGCCATTCGTCCAGCGCGGCCTCGATCTTCAGGCACATCTCGTGGCTCAGGGCGTTCAGCGCCTGGGGGCGGTTCAGCGTGATGCGCCCGGCGCGGCCGGCCTTGCGGATCTGCACCTCGGCCATCAGCCGCGCTCCGCCAGAACGGCGCGGGAGACGATCAGCCGCATGATCTCGTTCGTGCCCTCGAGGATCTGGTGCACGCGCAGGTCGCGGACGATCTTCTCGACGCC
>JBPEXR010000042.1:0-2102 GCA_052031355.1 Paracoccaceae bacterium | reverse complement strand
GACTTCCTGCAGGGCAACCCGATGGGCGATTAC
Source organism: Paracoccaceae bacterium (assembly GCA_052031355.1). Taxonomy (GTDB): domain Bacteria; phylum Pseudomonadota; class Alphaproteobacteria; order Rhodobacterales; family Rhodobacteraceae; genus JBPEXR01. The sequence goes on along the minus strand of JBPEXR010000042.1, from coordinate 2,069 downwards.
ATCGCCTACGAGCGGGGCATGAAGGAAGGAGACATGCACCCGATCATCTCGGCGATGAACGTGCTGAACTACGACGCCGCCACCCTGGGCAACCACGAGTTCAACTACGGGCTCGACTTCCTGCAGAAATCCATCGCCGGGGCCGATTTCCCGGTGGTGCTGGCCAACGTCGCCAAGTCCGAGGGCGCCAACCCGCGCGAGGACGAGACGCTGGTCAAGCCCTACGTCATCCTGGACCGCGAGGTGACCGACGGCGCCGGCGAAACGCACCCGATCCGCATCGGCATCATCGGGTTCACCCCGCCGCAGATCATGAACTGGGACCGCCGCCACCTGGAAGGCAACGTCACAGCCCGCGACATCGTCGAGACGGCCGAGGCCTACCTGCCCGAGATGAAAGAAGCCGGCGCCGACATCATCATCGCGCTGTCGCATTCCGGCATCGCCGAAGCCGAGGCCCAGACCGGGATGGAGAACGCCTCGGTCCCGCTGGCCGGGCTTTCGGGCGTGGACGCGGTGATGACCGGCCACCACCACCTGGTCTTCCCCTCGCCCGCCTATGCCGACATGCCCGGCGTCGACGTCGAGAAGGGCACGCTGATGGGCAAGCCCGCCGCCATGGGCGGTTTCTGGGGCAGCCACCTGGGCGTGATCGACCTGATGCTGGAACGTGACGGCAACGAATGGCGCGTGGTCACCCATTCCTCCGAGGCGCGCCCCATCTCCAAGCGCAACGAGGACCGCTCGGTCACCGCGCTGGTCGAGGACGACCCCGAGGTGCTGGAGGCCGCCCGCAAGGAGCACGAAGAGACGCTGGCCTACGTCCGCCGCGCCGTGGGAGAGACCGCGGCGCCGCTGCACAGCTACTTCGCGCTGGTCGCGGATGACCCCTCGGTGCAGATCGTCTCCAACGCGCAGCGCTGGTATGTCGAGAGCCTGCTCAAGGGCACCGAGTTCGAGAACCTGCCCCTTCTGTCGGCGGCGGCGCCCTTCAAGGCCGGCGGCCGCGGCGGGCCGGAGTATTACACCGATGTCGCCCCGGGGCCCGTGGCGATCAAGAACGTGGCGGACCTTTACCTCTACCCCAACACCGTGCGCGCGGTGAAGGTGACGGGCGCCGAGGTGAAGGACTGGCTGGAGCGGTCGGCCGGCATGTTCAACCAGGTCGAGCCGGGCGCCGAGGACCAGCCGCTGCTGAACCCGGCCTTCCCCAGCTACAACTTCGACGTCATGGACGGGGTGACCTACCAGATCGACCTGTCGCAGCCCTCGAAGTTCTCGCCCGACGGCGCGGAGGTGGTGAACCCGGATGCCAACCGCATCGTCAACCTGCAGTACCAGGGCAAGCCGGTGACCGACGACATGGAGTTCATCGTCGCCACCAACAACTACCGCGCCGGCGGCGGCGGCAACTTCCCGGGGGCGAAGGGCGACAGCATCGTGCTGTCGGCGCCGGACACCAACCGGGACGTGATCGTCCGCTACATCGTCGAGCAGGGCAAGATCGACCCCAAGGCCGACGCCAACTGGAGCTTCGCGCCGCTGGACGGGGCCAAGGTGCTGTTCGAGACCGGCCCCAAGTCCAAGGCCTACATGGACAAGCTGGACGGCCTCGCGCTGGAGGAAGCCGGCCAGACCGAAGAGGGCTTCGTGCGCTACCGCCTGTCGCTCTGATCGCGGGCGCTTTGGCGGCGCGGGGCTTGCACGCCGCGCCGCCATCCCCTATCTGACGGGGTGAGAGGTTGGCGCGGGCAAGCGCCTCGCCAACCCGGTCAGGTCCGGAAGGAAGCAGCCGCAACGAGCCCCGCTTGGGTCGTGTTCCAGCCTCTCACCCATTCGATTCCCCACCCGAATGACGGAGGACATCATGGAGATTGTGATCGCCCTCCGGGCCGGGGCCGCCTGAGCCGCCCCTCGCCCGACGCGAAGTTGCCCGCTCCGGCGGGCCCGTGTTCTTTCGTGACGGGACCAATCCATTGACAGACCTCACGCTTTCCGACCTCGGCTGGTCGGACCATTTCGCGCGCCAGCTCGAAGAGGGCGACGCCCCCGCGCGCATCGCCGAAATC
>JBPEXR010000419.1:0-2056 GCA_052031355.1 Paracoccaceae bacterium | reverse complement strand
GTCAGCGGCGGCTCGGCGCGCGGGCCGCGCGGCTGCGAGGTGTCGAGCAGCAAGGGATCGGGCCCGCGCCCACGGCCCTTGGTCAGCGGCGCGGCGGCGGCGGACATGATCGCGGGGTTCTGGCGCACCCGGCTTTTGATCACGTCGGCGATCTTGGCGCGGATGCGGTCCTGCCCCGGCAGGCCGGCCTCTTCGGCGACCTCGGGCGGCAGGGGGGCGGGCGCGCGCTCGACCAGCTCCGGCTCGGGCAGCGGCTCGGCCCGCTTGATCAGCGAGGGGACGCGCGACAGGAAGCTGCCGCGCGGGGCCTCTTCCACGACGTCCTCTTCCTCTGCCACGTCCCAATCCTGCGCGGCGGCCGGGGCGCGGGCCTCGGCCCGGCGGGCGCGGCGCTGGCTTTGCGCCTCCGCCAGGTGCTGCGCGGCGTGAACCGAGGCGACGGCCCCGCGCCCCAGGCCGGCACGAAGCGCGGCATAGGACATGATCAGCCCGACCAGCAGGAACCGCGCGATGGTCGAGACCTCCTGCCGGGTGAACCCGGTGACCCAGAGGGCGACGTAAAGGATGCCCGCGCCCAGCAGCAGGCTGGTCAGCTTCAGCCCCAGCGCGGCGTTGAACGGCAGGATGTTGAGGACGGCGCCCATCACCATGTCGCCGAAAAGCCCGCCCATGCCGAAGCTGTGGGTCCAGCCCTCGCCCTGCGCCAGGGTGGCGGCGTAAATCGCGCCCAGCGCGATGGCGATGGGGGCGAAGACCGCGCGCGCCATCACCCGGTCGTCCCCGCGGTGCAGCGCGAAGCGCAGCCCCCAGGCGCCCAGCACCAGCGCGATGCCCCAGCTGCCCCAGCCGATGATCATGAAGAGCGGCGCGGCGACCGAGGCGCCGAAGCGGCCCAGCCAGTTCTGCACCGGCGCGTCGGTGGCCGACAGCCAGCTGGGATCCTCGGGCGTGTAGCTGCCGATCATGGCCGCGGCGGCCAGCGCCAGGCCGATCAGGGCAAAGCCCAGCAGTTCCTTGCCGCGCTTTTCGATGGCGGCTTGCATGTTGCTGTCGAAAAGCGGGTCCCGCCCGCGCGCCTGGTAAGCCATTCGTCCCCTCGCCATCACCTGTACAGGCAGTCGCGCAGGGCCGTGAGCCCGCGCGCCACCTCTTCTTCGTCGGCCACAAGGGCCGCCCTTATGTATCCTGCGCCGGGGTTCAGCCCGGCCACCTCGCGCGAAAGGTAGGCGCCGGGCAGCACCCGCACCCCCGTCTCGCGCCAAAGCTGCAGCGCCGCGGCCTCGCCGTCCGGCACGGGCAGCCAAAGGAAAAAGCCCGCCGCGGGCCCGCGGTAGCCCGGCACCCCGTCCAGGATCCGGTCCGCCAGCGCGTATTTCGCCTGGTAGCGGGCGCGGTTCTCTTCCACATGCGCCTCGTCCGCCCAGGCGGCGCGGGCGGCCATCTGCAGCGGCAGCGGCAGCGGCGCGCCGGCATAGGCGCGCAGCTGCTTGATGCGCGTCAAGCTTTCCGGCCCGCCGGCGACGAAACCCGACCGCAGCCCCGGCAGGTTCGAGCGTTTGGACAGCGAATGGAAGACCAGCACCCGCTCGGGGTCCGCGCCGACCTCGGCCGCCACTTCCAGCGCCCCGGGCGGCGGCGCATCGCGCCAGATCTCGGAATAGCATTCATCCGCCAGGACGCGGAAATCATGGCGCTCGGCCAGGGCCAGGAGGTCGCGCCAGTAGGCGGCATCCGCCACCGCGCCCTGCGGGTTGCTGGGCGAGCAGAGATAGGCCGCCACGCAGCGGTTCAGCACCGCCTCGGGCACCGCGCTGAAATCGGGCAGAAAGCCCGTATCGGCGGTGGCGGGCAGCAGGACGGGCTCTGCCCCGGCAGAAATCGCGGCCAGCATGTAGACCTGGTAGAAGGGGTTGGGCAGCAGCACCACGGGGCGCTGGCCGTTCTTTTCCTCCGGGAAGGTCGCCATGCCGACGTTGTAAAGCCCCTCGCGCGTGCCGTTCAGCGCCATGACCTGGCGTTCGGGGTCCAGCGCGACGCCGTAGCGGCGCTGCAGCCA
>JBPEXR010000418.1:0-2852 GCA_052031355.1 Paracoccaceae bacterium | reverse complement strand
TCAAGGCCTGACCCACGCCGCCTAACTGGACCGCCTGACCGCGCCGGCCGCCTAGCCCGACTGGTCGGGTCGGTAGATCGCGCCCCAGCGGTCGATCAGGCGTTGCTGCAGGATGCGCGCGCGGGTGTTCCAGGCGCGCGAGCCCTCGGGGCGCTCCAGCTCCGCACGGGTCAGCCCGGCGCGATGCTCCAGGTCAGAGGTGAAGATGGCAAAGGCCAGCTCCGTCCCGCCGGGGCCGGAAATATAGCCCGCCAGCCCGCTGACGAAATGCAGCGTGCCGGTCTTGGCCCGCACCGTCAGGGGGTGGTTCTTGACGATCTGGCGGCGGTCGTCGCGCATGGCGATGCGCTTCAGGATCGGCGCCAGCCCGCGGTCCTTGGCCGCCACCAGCGCCGCGGCCATACCTGCCGCGCTGACCCGGCTGTCGGCGCCGAGGCCCGAATGGTCCACCAGCGCGACATTCGACATGCCCAGCGATTGCGCGGCCCAAAGGTTCATCTCCGCCGCCGAGGCGCGCAGGTCGGCCGGGATGCCGGCGCGCACGGCGGTGGCGGTCATGCCCACGACCTCGGCGGTCAGGTTCGTCGAATACTCCAGCATGTCGCGCAACACCTCGCGCAGCGGCAAGCTGTCGATAGAGGCCAGGACGAAATCGGGCAGCTCCTCTGTCTCCTCCGCGGGGCCGACCTCGATCCCCTCGTCCTTCAGCAGCGCGGCGAAAACCTCGCCGGCGTAGAGCGCGGGCTTGCGCATCGGCAGCCAGCGCCCGCCCCCCTTGCCCAGCACCGCGCGGCGCACGGTCCAGGCGTCGGTGGTGCCGGTGTCCTCGTAGGTGTAGACCTCGCCGTCGCGGTCCTGCACCTCCATGGTGGCGATCTTCACCTCCGGCTGGTGGCCGGCCGCCGGGGCGGACATGGTGACCTCGTAATCGCTGCCCTTGCGCTCCCACTTGAAGTGGACGCGGTTGAAGTTGAGGTTCAGCCCGGAAATGCCGGGGCTGTAGCCCAGGTGGTCCGGCTGCGCCGGGTCGATCGAGAAGACCTGCGGCAGAACGCCCGCGTGCACCTTCAGCCCGCCCTCGATCCGCGTCAGCCCGGCGGCTTTCACCATGCCGACCAGCTCCGCCAGATCGTCGGTGTCGAGGGTCGGATCGCCCCCGCCCACCAGCACCAGGTCGCCCTTCAGCACGCCGCCCTCCAGCGGGCCGGTGGCCATGACGCGGGTGGTGAAGCGGAAGTTCGGCCCCAGCACGTCCAGCGCGTAAAGCGCCGTCAGCGCCTTGGCGACGCTGGCCGGCGGCAGGCCGCGGGCGCCCTCGCGCGCCTCCAGGATCAGCCCGGTCTCCAGGTCGGCGACGGCATAGCTGACCTCGCCGTCGAGGCGCGCCTTGGCAACCAGATCCTCGCCCGAGGTCAGGTTGCGCGCCTTCAGATCCTCGCCCCGCGCCACCGGGCGCGGCGAAGAAGCGGGGGCCTTTGCCCAGGCCGGGGCGGTAGCGGCGCTGGCCAGCAGGGCGGCCAGGAAGGAACGGCGGGTCGATGGGTATTTCATGGCGCGCATGATCCTAGCGCGGGGCCGGCGGCGGGCAATGGTGCGCGCGCGCCTCTCGCGCGGGTTTGAGCCTAGCCGGGCCGTTTCGTGCCGGACGGCCAGCGCCCCGCCGCGCGGATGGCGGTGGAGCTGAGATCGCTCATCGGCAGGTTGACGAAGCACCAGGCCGGCGCCGTTCGCCACGGCAGCGCCCCCGACTGCCGCGCCGGCAGCCGCGCCGCGCGGTAGATCCGCGCCGCCGGCGACATCCGCGCCGAGATGCGCGCCCCCGGCCGCGCCAGCACCCCGACCGGCACATTGTCCATGATCCAGCGCCAGTCGGCCCATTCGTGCAGTTGCGCCAGGTTGTCCGCGCCCATCAGCCAGACCAGCCGCCGCCCCGGCAGGTGATCGCGCAGTTCGGCCAGCGTGCGCGCGGTGTGGCGGGTGCCCAGCTGCGCCTCGGCATCGCTGACGTGGATGCGCGGATGCGCCGTGAAGGCGCGCGCCGCCGCCATCCGCTGCGCCAGCGGCGCCGGGCCGTGCGCTTTCAGCGGGTTGCCCGGCGAGACCAGCCACCACAGCGCGTCGAGGCCGAAGCGCGCCATCGCGGCGCGCGAGATGTGCAGATGCCCCGCGTGCGGCGGATCGAAGGATCCGCCCAGCAGGCCGATCGCCTGTCCGGGCGCGCTGGGGGGCAGGTGCAGCATCATGCGGGCGTGGTCCTTCCTGGGGCCGCGGCGGGGGCCGTGCGCCCTTGGGGTGCGGGCGCCGCGGCTGGGCGCCGACTTTCGCCGCCCGGCCGGGAAAGTCAACGCCTGCCGCGCGGGGGCGCCCTGCCCCGCGGCCCGCCGGCCTGCACCAAGGTGCGCTTTGGCGCAGTCCAGCGCGGTCCATTGCCCCGGTCGCGGCGCTTCGGTATCAGGGGCCGAATTCGCATCACTTCCCGCAAGGAGCACCCGCATGGCTTCCTACCAGTATGTCTACCACATGGATGGCGTCTCCAAGACCTATCCCGGTGGCAAGAAGACCTTCGAGAACATCCGCCTCAGCTTCCTGCCGGGCGTGAAGATCGGTGTCGTCGGCGTCAACGGCGCCGGTAAATCGACGCTGCTGCGCATCATGGCCGGCCTCGACAAGGACTTCACCGGCGAGGCCTGGGCGGCCGAGGGCGCCAAGGTCGGCTACCTGCCCCAGGAGCCGGAGCTTGACCCCGCCCTCGACGTGCGCGGCAACGTGATGGAGGGCGTCGCGGCCAAGAAGGCCAAGCTGGAGCGGTTCAACGAACTGGCGATGAACTACTCGGACGAGACCGCCGAGGA
>JBPEXR010000417.1:0-2568 GCA_052031355.1 Paracoccaceae bacterium | reverse complement strand
CGAATCTTTTCCGGCCTGATGGTGGGCCGGCGCCGCGACCAGGAACTGGTCCGCGAATGCTACGATCCGGTGGCGCATCGTTTCGTTGCCGCGATCGATCGCGCCCTGCCCGGCATCGGCCGCGGCGGCGCGGGCACCGTCTACCAGCTCGCCCTCGGCGTGCTGGCCTCGGCCATCGCTCGCGACGGGCGGATGGAGCGCCTGATGGGCCATGAAGACCAGCGCCTTGAGGAGGAGGCGCTGCTCGAACGGCTCATCACCTTCGTCGAGGGGGGCGCCGGCGCACTACTGAACCCATAACCACGAAACACAGTTGGGGAGGACTGAAATGATGAATTTGAGAACGGCCGCCATGGCGGCGCTAATGGGCTGTGCCGCGATGCCGGCCCTGGCGGAAAACTTCACCGCGACGGTCGCGGCGGGTCACCCGAGCGTCTTCCGCTGGGTGCGGATGATCGACGAATCCTTCGCCCCCGCGGTGCAGGCCGCCCTGGAAGGCACCGAGCACAGCATCACCTTCGACGGGCAATACGGCGGCGCCATCGCCAAGGTGGGCGATGAGCTGGAAACGGTCGAGGCGGGCCTGGCGGAGATCGGCGTATGCCAGAGCCTGTTCGACCCCGCAAAGCTGGCGGTGCAGAACGTCACCTACTACACGCCTTTCGTCAGCGACGATGCCCGCCGGGTGACCGAGTTGATGGACCGGCTGCACCGCGAGGATGACCGCCTGACCGCCGCCTACGAGGAGAACGGCGTCACCTACCTTGGCGCGCCCATCGGCATCGACGACTACCTGTTGATGACGAAGTTCCCGGTCGATGACCTGTCCGATCTGGAGGGCAAGAAGATCGCCGCCCCGGGGCCCGCCCTCAACTGGCTGTCGGGCACCGGCGCGGTGGGCGTCTCGGGCAACCTGACGACCTACTACAACGAACTGAAGACCGGTGTTTACGACGGTGTCATCGTCTTTGCCTCGGCGGCCCTGCCCGGCAAGCTCTACGAAGTAGCGCCGCATGTGACCCGCGCCGGGCTGGGCGCGCAGTTCGCCGGCGCGCTCTGCGCCAACTCCGACTGGTACGACAGCCTTCCGACCGAAGTGCAGGAGGCCCTGCGTTCGGGCGCCGACAGCGCCCGCGACTGGTACCTGGAGAACCTCGAAGGCGCCGTGGCGCAAAGCTTCGAGGTGATGGGCGCAAACGGGGCGACGATCACCGATGCCCCGGCCGAGATGCGCGAGACCTGGGCCGCAGGCATGGACAATGCCGCCATGACCTGGGCGAAGGACCTTGACGCGCAGGGCAAGCCGGGCACGGAGGTGCTGAAGCTTTACATGCAGGCGATGCGCGACGCCGGCGCAACGCCGCTGCGTGACTGGGACAGCGAGTGAGCATGGCCGCTCGCCTCGGCGGGGCTGCAACGCCCCGCCTTCTGCGCGCCCTGGATGCAGTGACGCTGGCGGCGAACGTTGTGGGATCGCTACTGATTTTCGCGCTGGTGCTGCTGATCGGGGCGGACGTGCTGGGGCGCAACCTCTTCTCCGCGCCGATCTCGGGCGTGCCGGAGATGGTATCGCTGTCGATCGTGGCCATCGTCTTCCTGCAAGCGCCGATGGCGCTGAAGGCCGGGCGGATGACCCGAAGCGACGGCGTGATCGACGTGATAGCACGCCGTGCGCCCCGCCTGTCCGCGGTACTGGAGACACTGTTCGACCTGACCGGCATCGCGGTCATGACAGCGATCCTCTACGCGCATTGGCCGATGATGACCCGCGCCTGGACGCGGGGCGATTTCGTGGGCGCGGTGGGCGATTTCACCGCCCCGACCTGGCCCGTCAAGGCCATGCTCGCGCTTGGCGCGACGCTGATGGCGCTGCAATTCGCCGCCCGGATCCTGCGCAGGATACTGAAATGACCCCATTCGATATCGGCATTCTGGCCCTGGGCGCCATGGGCCTGCTGGTGCTGCTGGGCATGTTCGTGCCCATCGCCCTCATCGCCTGTTCCTTCGTCGGCGTCTGGGCGATCAAGGGCTCGCCGCTGCTGGCCTCCAAGATGCTCGGGCTGGCGGCGAACGACGCGATCTCGAGTTACTTCTTCGGCGTCGTCCCGCTCTTCGTTCTGATGGGTTTCGTCGTCAGCGAAAGCGGGCTGGGGCGCGATGCCTTCGACGTGGCCAATACCATGTTCCGCCGTATTCGCGGCGGCCTGGGCATCGGGACCATCGCGGCCAACACGATCTTCGCCGCGATCACCGGGATTTCCATCGCCTCCGCGGCGGTCTTCACCAAGATCGCCGTGCCGGAGATGCGGCGCCACGGCTACGCCCCGCGTTTCGCCGTCGGGGTGGTCGCCGGCTCCAGCGTGCTGGGCATGCTCATCCCGCCCTCGTTGCTGCTGATCCTTTACGGGCTGCTGACCGAGCAAAGCATCGGCGACCTGTTCCTGGCCGGTATCGGCCCGGGCCTGTTGCTCGCCGTTCTCTTCGGCCTCGGGGTCGTCGCGATGGCCATCTGGACCCCGGGCTTCGTCGGCCACGCCACCAGCCAAACTGCCGCGCCCCTCTCCCGCC
>JBPEXR010000416.1:0-4666 GCA_052031355.1 Paracoccaceae bacterium | reverse complement strand
GACACCGCCGCGCTGCAACGCTTCGCGCCCGGCGCCCCCGCGCCCAGCCTGGAGGCCGCCCTGCGCGGCCAGGAGGCGGCATGAGCGTCCCGCCCCCCGGCCCCATCGCCTACCTGACCGGGGAATATCCCCGGGCGACGGATACCTTCATCCAGCGCGAGGTGGCGGCGTTGCGCCGGATGGGCTGGCAGGTGCACGGATGCTCGGTCCGCCGCACCCCGGCCGAGCATCACCGCGACGCCGCCCAGCGGGAAGAAGCCGCGCGCACCTTCCACGTGCTGGAGGCCACGCGGCGGCCCGGCACCCTTCTGGCGGCACACCTCTGGGCGTTCCGGCGGGCGCCGCGGCGCTATGGCCGGGCGCTGCGGCTGGCCTGGCGGATGGCGCCGGGCGGGGCGCGGGGGCTGCTGTGGCAGGCCTTCTACTTCGCCGAGGCCGCGGTGCTGGCGCGGCACCTGTCGCGCATCGGCGCGCGGCACCTGCACAACCATATCGCCACCTCCAGCGGCACGCTGGCGCTGCTGACGGCGGAATTGGCGGACCTGCCGCATTCCTTCACCCTGCACGGGCCGGACATCTTTTTCGCGCCGGAACGCTGGCGCCTCGACCTGAAGATCGCGCGGGCCGATTTCGTCGCCTGCATCAGCCACTTCGCCCGGGCGCAGGCGATGCTCTTCAGCGCGCCGGAGCACTGGGACAAGCTGCACATCGTCCATTGCGGCGTCACCCCGTCGGACTACGACGCGGCGAAAGAGGGGGCAGGGGATGGGGCGTCGAAAGCCTCTGGCGCCGGGCCCAGGCTGCTGTTCGTCGGGCGGCTGGCGGCGGTGAAGGGCGTGCCGCTTCTGCTGCAGGCGGTGGCCAGCCTGCGCAGCCGGCACCCCGGCCTGCGGCTGACGCTGATCGGCGACGGCCCCGAACGCCCGGGGCTGGAGGCGCAGGCCCGCGCGCTGGGGCTGGAGGGGGCCGTGCGCTTTGCCGGCTACGCCGCCCCGGCCGAGGTTGCCGCCGCGCTCGCCAGCCACGACGCCCTCGTCCTGCCCAGCTTCGCCGAGGGCGTGCCCGTGGTCCTGATGGAGGCGCTGGCCGCCGCCCGCCCGGTGATCGCCACCCGCGTCGGCGGCGTGGCGGAACTCGTCGAGGACGGGGAGACCGGCCTGCTGGTGCCCCCCGGCGACGTGGCGGCGCTGGAGCGGGCGATCGAACGCCTGGCCGCCGCGCCGGAGGAGGCCGCCCGCATGGGCGCCGCCGGCCGCGCCAAGGTCGCGGCAGAATTCGACAGCGCGCAAGAGGCCGCCAAGCTGGCCCGCCACATCGCCCGGGCCATCGCCCGGCGGGAGGGGGGCGCATGACTGCGCTGGGCATCGTGCTGATCGGCCGCAACGAGGGCGCACGCCTCGCCCAGGCGCTGGAGGCGCTGCGCGCGGCGGGCGCGCTGCGGGAGGGCGGGCCCCCGGTGGTCTACGTCGACAGCGGCTCGCAGGACGACAGCGTGGCCGTCGCCCGTGCCGCCGGCGCCCATGTCGAGGTGCTGCGCGGCGACCGCCCCTTCAGCGCCGCCCGGGCCCGCAACGCCGGGTTCGAGGCGCTGATGGCGCGGGCGCCCTGCGATCTGGTGCAGTTCCTCGACGGCGATTGCCAGCTTGTCCCCGGCTGGCTGGAGGCGGGCGCCGCGGCCCTGAGGGCCCGCCCGGAGCTGGGCCTCGTCACCGGCTGGCGGGCCGAGATTGCGCCGGAACAGAGCCTGTATAACGCCCTCGCCCATGCCGAATGGCGCCGGCCCGCCGGGCCGATCCGCACCTGCGGCGGCGACATGATGGTGCGCGCCGCGGCCTTCCGCGAGGCCGGCGGTTTCGACCCTGCGGTGATCGCCGCCGAGGATGACGATTTCTGCCTGCGCCTCGCCGCGGCCGGCTGGCGGCTGGAGCGTTTGCCGCAGGAGATGACGCGCCACGACGCGGCGATGCATCATTTCGGCCAATGGTGGCGCCGGGCTGTCCGCTCTGGCCACGGGTTCGCGCAGGTCGGCCACCGCCACCCGGACCATTTCCGAGCCGAGCGGCGGCGCGTCTGGCTGTGGGGCGGGGCGATGCCGCTGCTGGCGCTCTTCGGCCTCGCTGCGGGCGCGGCCTGGTTGGTGGCCGGTGTCGCGCTGGCCTACCTCGCCAGTTACCTGCGCCTTTCCGCCCGGCTGCGGGACGATCCGGCGGTGCACCCCGGCACCGCGCGGGGCCAGGCGGCGCTGCTGGTGCTGTCGAAACTTCCGAACCTTCTGGGCATGGTCGCCTTCCACCTGCGCCGCTGGCGCGGTGGGGCCATGCGCATCATCGAATACAAGTGAGGCAAGACATGAGCCAAGTCGTGCGCGTTGGGTTGATCGGGGCGGGCTACATCGCCGCCTGGCATGCGGCGGCGCTGAAGGGCGTGCCCCAGGCGCAGCTTGTCGCCATCTGCGATCCCGACGCCGCGGCGGCCGAGGGGCTGGCCCGCGCCCATGGCGCGCGCGCCTTCACCGACGTGGCGGAAATGCTGGCCGAGGGCGGCTGCGACGCGGTGCACGTGCTGACGCCGCCGCCCCTGCACGCGCCGCTGGCCCGCCAGGCGCTGGAGGCCGGCTGCCACGCGGTGGTGGAAAAGCCCGTCGGCCTCTCCCGCGCGGAGGTCGAGGACCTGTGCCAGGCGGCCGAGGCGGCGGGCCGTCAACTGGTCGCGGGGCACAACTTCCTGGGCCTGCCCGGCTACACCCGGCTGCGGGCGGAACTGGCGAAGGGCACCATCGGCCGCGTCGCCCAGGCGCGGATCGACTGGCACCTGCCGCTGGGGCCGCTGCGCGCCGGGCCCTTCGGCCTGTGGATGCTGCGCGAGCCGCGCAACCTGGTGCTGGAGCTGGGCCCGCACCTCTTTGCCTTTGCCGAGGACCTCTTAGGCAAGCTGGAGATCCTCTCGGTCCTGCCGGGCAAGTGGATCGCCCTGCCCGGCGGCGCCGGGGAGCGGCCGCAAAGCCTGCGCATCGCCGCCCGCGCCGGGGGCGTGGAGGTCGATCTTGCCCTCTCGCTGGTCGAGACCTTCGATGACCGCAGCGTCACGCTGATCGGCTCTTCCGGGAAGGCGGTGCTGGACTATGCCCGCGACGTGCTGGTGATCGAGCGGGAGAACGCCTCGGACCTGGTGGTGAACCCGGCCCGCCGCCAGGCGGAGGTGGCTTGGGCCCATGCGCGCGAGGGGCTGGGCAACGCGCTGCGCCAGGCCGGCAGCCTGAACCGCGCCGCGCCCTATGCCCTCAGCTTCACCGGCATGCTGCGCCCGGTCTATGCCGCGCTTGCCGAAGGGCGCGCCGTGCCGCGGCGTTTCTCCGGCGCGGCGGCGCTGGAGGTGGCCGGGATGCTGGACCGGGTCGCCGCGGCGCTGCCCCGGCCCGAGGCATCCGCCCCGCCCGCACCGGCCGTGCAGCCCGGCCGCGCGCCCGGACCCCCCGAGGCGCTGGTCATCGGCGGCACCGGGTTCCTGGGCCGCCACCTGGTGCATGCGCTGGTGGCGCGGGGCCAGCGGGTGCGTGTCGTCTCGCGCGGGGCGCATTCGCCCTTCGCCGACCTGGGCGAGCGGGTGGAGCTCGCCGCCGTCTCCCTGCGCGATGCCGAGGGGCTGGAGGCGGCGATGCGGGGCACCGGCACGGTCTACAACCTCGCCCGCGCCCTGGGCAAAACCTGGGAGGAATGCCTGGAGGCGGATGTCGGCACCTCCGACCGGATCGCCCGCGCGGCGCTGGCGGCGGGGGTGCGGCGCTTCGTCTACACCGGCACCATCGCCAGCTACGACATGTCGGACCCGGGCGCGGTGATCACCGAGGCGACGGGCTTTGCCGAGGACATGCGCGACCGCAACCTCTACGCCCGGTCCAAGGCGGAATGCGAGCGGCGGCTGTTGCAGCTGCACGCCGAGGCGGGCCTGCCGCTGCAGATCGCCCGGCCGGGCATCGTGGTGGGCGCCGGCGGGCCGCTGCAGCACTGGGGCATCGGGCGCTGGCACGGCAGCGGCGCGGTGCGCCTCTGGGGCGACGGGCGCAACATCCTGCCCTTCGTGCTGGCCCGCGACGTGGCCGAGGGGCTGTGCCTCATGGGCGAGGGCAAGGGCGAAGACGGCGCCAGCTACAACCTTGTCGGCCCGCCGATGCTGACGGCGCGCGATTACTTCGACGCCATCCAAGCCCGGCTGGGCGCGCGTATCCGCGTGGCCTCCGGCAACCTGACGGCCTTCTGGGCGGCGGATGCGGTCAAGCACCTGCTGAAGCGCCACGCGCTGGGCCGGCGGGACGCGGTGCGCGCCTCGCGCCGGGACTGGCTGTCGCGCGGGCACCTGTCGCGCTTCGACAACTCGGGCGCGATTCGGGACCTTGGATGGCACCCCGAGGCGGACCGCGAGGCCTTCCTGCGCGCCGCCGTCGACGAGGCCGGGCTTTTCGGTTTCTAGCCTCGGCAGGGGGCGCGCGGCGCACATAATCCCTCAGTTTCGGACGTATTGTCGCCCGAATTGCCGGGCGTAATGCGCGAAAGCCAACGCGCGCCATATGACGGCGTATTAACGTATGGTTAAGATATGAGGCAGGCGGCCCCCACCCGGGCCGCGTCGCGGAGGACACGCGATGATGGAAAAGCACGAAGCCTACCTG
>JBPEXR010000415.1:0-13159 GCA_052031355.1 Paracoccaceae bacterium | reverse complement strand
GCGGGTCGCGGGGATGAATTCGTCGGTGACATCCTCGCCGTAAGCGTCGCGGATCGCATCGCCCGCGGTCTCGGCCTCCGCCGGGGCGGTGCCGCGCACCATGGCGTCATAGGCCTTCTGCACGCGGTCCCAGCGATTGTCGCGGTCCATCGCGAAATAGCGCCCGGTGACGGTGGCGATGAAGGCGCCCTCGGGCAGGTCGGCCTCCAATTGCTCCAGGTAGCCCTGGGCCGAGCGCGGGGCGACGTCGCGCCCGTCGGTCATGGCGTGCAGGGCCACCGGGATGCCCGCCTCGGCCAGAAAGCGCGTTGCGGCCAGCATGTGCGTGAGGTGCCCATGCACCCCGCCGTCCGACAGAACGCCCAGCAGATGCGCCGTCCCGCCCGAGGCTTTCAGCCGGTCGCGGAAGGCGCGCAGGGCGTCCGCCTTGAAGAAGGACCCGTCCTGGATCGCCAGGTCGATCTGGCCCAGGTCCATGGCCACCACGCGCCCGGCGCCGATGTTGGTGTGCCCGACCTCGGAATTGCCCATCTGCCCCTCGGGCAGGCCGGCGTCGGGGCCGTGGGTGACAAGCTGCGCATTGGGGCAGTCGCGCATCAGCCGGTCGAAGTTGGGCGTTTCCGCCTGGGCCACCGCGTTCCCCTCGGTCTGCGCGCTGAGACCCCAACCATCCAGGATGCACAGGACAACGGGTTTGGGGGTGGTCATGGGCGCGTCTCCTCCGGCGTCTCTGCGCCGTTCTATCCAATCGGCGGGCCCGGGTGAACACCCCCGGCGCCCCGCGGCGGCATTACGCTGCCGGAGGCGGGCCGGGTGTGTCTGCGGGGTGGCGGTAGGCCTGCGCCCTCAGACCCGGTGGTAGGGCGCGCCGGCCAGGATCGAGGCGGCGCGGTACAGTTGCTCGGCCAGCATGATCCGCGCCAGCATGTGCGGCCAGACCATCCGCCCGAAGCTGAGGCGGGCATCGGCGCGTTGGCGCAACTCCGGCGCCAGCCCGTCGGCGCCGCCGATCAGGAAGGCCAGATCGCCCCGCCCGGCATCGCGCCACCGGGCGATCTGATCGGCGAAACCGGGGGAATCGTAGGTCTTGCCCCGCTCGTCCAGCGCGCAAACCAGCGCGCCGCGGGGCAGGGCGCGTTCCAGCAGGCGGGCCTCGGCGGACATGCCGCCGCCCTTGCGGTCCTCGACCTCGTGCACCGTCACCGGGCCAAGGCCAAGGGGTCGCCCGCTGCGGTCGAATCGCTGCAGGTAATCATCGACGAGCGCACGCTCCGGCCCGGGCCGCAGGCGGCCGACGACACAGAGATGGACGCGCATTCAGGCGTTGGCCGTGGGGACGCCCGCGGGCATCCACATCTTCTCCAACTGGTAGAAGTCGCGCACCTCGGGGCGGAAGACATGGACGATCACGTCGCCCGTGTCGATCAGCACCCAATCGCCCGTTTCCTTGCCCTCGGTCTTCGACAGCACGCCGAATTCCTGCTTCAGCGTATCGACCAGCTTCTCGGAGATCGCCGCCACCTGCCGCGAGGAGCGGCCGGAGCAGATCACCATGTAGTCGCCGAAAGCCGTCTTGCCGCGCAGGTCGATCTGCACGGTGTCTTCGGCCTTGCTGTCTTCGAGGGAGCTCAGGATGCGGGCGAGAAGGGTCTCGCTCGTCACCTCGGGGTGGGCACCCATCACGGGCGCCCCGTGGGTTGCGGCCGGAGCCGCGTCTTGGCTTGGAGACAGAACATCGTCCTCCTGTTTGTCCGGCGGCGGAAAAGCCGCCGCCTCTGCCCTTAAAGATAGCCTTTGGGAGGCCGGCTTTCAACGCTGGGCGGGGCGGTGACCCGCGGCGGGCGAAGGCTTGCCCAGCCGGGCGGGGCCGGGCAAGACCATGCGGTGTGGGACATGGCGGGCGGTGCGCCGGTTACTGCGCGGCCAGATCGCCGGCGGAATCGCTGACGACGCTGGCCACCCGTTCGGGCAGCAGCACCTCCAGCCGGTGGCCGCGGGCGGTGGCGGGGCGCTGCACCTCTGCGCCCAGTTGCGCGATCGTGGCGCTGATGATGCGCTGGCCCAGCCCGGTGCGCGGCGGATCGGCGGGCATGCCGATGCCATCGTCGGCGCAGATGAACCGGCGCCGCCCGTCGGCCTCGTAGCGCCACTGGAACTGCACGCGGCCGCGCTGCCCCTCGGGGTAGGCGTACTTGAAGCTGTTGGTGGCAAACTCGTTGGCGATCACCGCCAGCGCCGAGGCAACGCGGCTGCAGCCCAGCCCCTCTTCCGCCTGCACGTCGATGGCGACGTTCTCCGGCGCCTGAAGACGCAGGAAGGCGGCGATCTCCTCGAGGTAGGTCGAAAGCTCCACCCGGCCGTTGCGGTCGCTGCGGCTGAGGGCCTCGTGCAGGGCCGAGACCGTCTCGATCCGGCCGACGACGACGTCCAGCGCGTCCCGCCCGGAGGCGGATTTGACCAGCCGCTTCTGCATCCGGGCCAGGGCGGCCACCGATTGCAGCGAGTTCTTCACCCGGTGATCCACCTCGGCCCGCATCAGGGATTCGCGGCGCAGCGCGGCGCGCAGCTCCAATTGCTTGACGACCTGCGCGGCGAGGATCGACAGCACCTCGCGCTGGGTGGGGTCGAGGCGGCGCGGCTCGTAATCCAGCACGCAAAGGCTGCCCAGGGGCATGCCATCCTCGGTGCGCATGACCGCGCCGGCGTAGAACCGGAAGTGCGGCGGGCCGCAGACGATCGGGTTGTCGGCGGTCAGCGGATCTTCCAGCGTGTCCGCCACCTCGAAAACCGGGGCGTCGCGCAGGATCGCATGGCTGCAGATCGAGGCGTCAAGGCCGGTCTGCTCGGCGCCGAGGCCGATCTCGGCCTTGAACCACTGGCGATCGGAATCGACGAAGGAAATCAGCGCCACCGGCGCCTGGCAGACGCGCGACGCGGCTTGCACGATACCCTCGAATTCGGCCTCGGGCGGGGTGTCGAGGATTCCGTAGTCGCGCAGCCTTTCGAGGCGTTCGGCCTGTCGGGGATGCGGGGCAGCAAGCATAGGCACGTCTCCAGTCTGCCTAGGTGGGGAGAGGCAAGGCAGCCCGGGCAGTATGTCGGAAGGTGCCTCCGAATCCTACGATTCGTTAACAGTTGCGGTCACCCCGAAGCGGAAGAACGCCGTTCCCCCTGATCCGGTTCCAAGATTTTTACCTCCCGTTGCGGGAAGGGAATGGAGATGCCGTGCTCCTTGAAGGCGTCCCAGAGGGCCAGGAAAACATCGCCGCGGATGTTCGTCAGCCCGCCGGTGGGGTCGCGAATCCAGAAACGCAGGATGTAATCGACGCTGGAATCGCCGAAGCCGGTGATGTGGCAGACCGGCGGCTTGAAGCTGAGAACCCGCTCCACGCCCTTGGCGGCCTCGATCGCGACGCGGCGCACCAGGTGCGGGTCGTCCCCGTAGGCGGTGCCGAAATGGATATCGAGGCGAACGAAATCGTTGCTGTGCGACCAGTTGACCACCTGCCCGGTGATCAGGTCCTCGTTCGGGATCAGGTATTCCTTGCCGTCCCGCGTGGTGATCGACACGTAGCGCGCGCCCAGCGAGTTGATCCAGCCGAAGGTGTCGCCCAGGCTGATCACGTCCCCCGGCTTGATCGAGCGGTCGAGCAGCAGGATAACCCCCGACACGAGGTTGGAGACAACTTTCTGCAGGCCGAAGCCCAGGCCCACGCCGATGGCGCCCGACAGGACCGCCAGGCCCGTCAGGTCGACCCCGACGATCTTCAGCGCCACGAAGAAGGCCGCGCCGTAAAGCGCCACCTGCAGGAACTTCACCGCCAGCACCTGCATGGAGGGCGAGATATCCTCGTTCCGCTGGATCCGGGCGGAGCTGGCATGCGCCAGGAACCGCGCCAGGGTGAAGAGCA
Source organism: Paracoccaceae bacterium (assembly GCA_052031355.1). Lineage (GTDB taxonomy): Bacteria > Pseudomonadota > Alphaproteobacteria > Rhodobacterales > Rhodobacteraceae > JBPEXR01. The sequence continues at coordinate 9,248 of JBPEXR010000415.1, read as the reverse complement.
GCCCCAGCAGCACCAGCGCCTGCAGCACCGTCCAGAGGGAGAGGCGCATCTGCCCCAGCTCCAGCGCCGCGCCGTCCAGCAGGCTTCGGGCCTGGTCGGTCCAGCCCAGGATCGACAGGGTGACCCAGGTCCAGGCGCCGTAGCGCACGACCGAGCGCAGCAGCGGGTTGCCGATCAGCCGCGTGGCGAAGACGATCACCAGCCAGGCGGTGGCCAGGTTGGCGATGATGCCCAGAAGGTAGGACCGGCTGGGCCAGGTCGCCTCGCGCATCACCGCGACGCAGAGCCAAAGAAGCGCCACCAGGAAGATCATTCGCATGCGCTTGTGGATCACCACGAAAAGGCGCATCCGCCACTTCGGCCAGCCCTCGCGGCCGCGCAGCCATTCGTGCAGCCGCGGCGCGAAGAAGCGCGCCATCAGGTGCGCGGCGACGAAAAGCGTCAGCGCGATCAGCAGCTGGTAGGCGTTCCAGGGCCGCAGCAGCCCGTCGAAGGCGGCGGTAAGATAGGCCATCGCCTGCGCGGCCAGTCCCTCGACCAGTTCGACCAGTTCCTCGGTTTGTGGTTCCACGCGGCCCCTCCCTTCGCCTCAGGCTGCACCGGCCTTGGCGTGCGGGCAAGGCCGGCGTGCGGGGGTGCACGGCGCGGGTTCCGGGGCGCGGCTTGCCCGCATCGCTGTCCGCCCCATATCGGCCCTGCATGGACAGCCCCCGGACCCTTGTGTAATCAGGCGCGATCATGGCCAAGAAGAAACAGAGCGATCCGAACTACAAGGTCGTCGCCGAGAACCGGCGCGCGCGCTACGATTACGCGATCGAGGACGATCTGGAGTGCGGCATGATGCTGGAAGGCTCCGAGGTGAAGAGCCTGCGCCAGGGCGCGGCCAACATCGCCGAAAGCTATGCCTCCGTCGATGATGGGGAGCTGTGGCTGGTCAACAGCTACATCGCCCCCTACGAGCAGGCCAAGACCTTCGGCCATGACGAGCGGCGCCGCCGCAAGCTGCTGGTTTCGCGCAAGGAACTGGCGCGGCTGTGGTCGGACACCCAGCGCAAGGGCATGACGCTGGTGCCCCTGGTGCTCTACTTCAATCACCGCGGTATCGCGAAGCTGAAGATCGGCATCGCCAAGGGCAAGAAGACGGTGGACAAGCGCGCCACCGAGGCCAAGCGCGACTGGAACCGCCAGAAGCAGCGGCTTCTGAAGGACCACGGCTAGGGCGGCGCCCGGTTGCGCGCTTGCCCTTGGCCGGGCCGGGCGCTAGGCATGAGCCGCGAAACAAGGGGGGCGGCATGAGCGACGACGATCCCAGAACGCTGGTCTCGACCGACTGGCTGGCGAAACACCTCAAGGACCCGGACCTGCGGGTGCTGGACGCCTCGTGGTACCTGCCCGACCAGGGCCGGGACGCGAGGTCGGAATACGAGGCCGCCCACGTGCCCGGCGCGCGTTTCTTCGACATCGACGAGATCAGCGACCAGCGGTCCGAGCTGCCGCACATGGCCCCGCCGGTCGAGAAGTTCATGTCGCGCATGCGGGCGATGGGCGTCGGCGACGGGCACCAGGTCGTGGTCTACGACGGCGCGGGCCTGTTCAGCGCCGCGCGGGTCTGGTGGCTGTTCAAGCTGATGGGCCAGCGCGATGTCGCCGTGCTCGACGGCGGCTTTCCCAAGTGGCAGGCCGAGAACCGCCCGGTGGAGGACATGCCCCCCATGGTGCGCGACCGGCACATGACGGTGCGCCGGCAGAACGACCTGGTGCGCGATGTCACGCAGGTCGCCGCCGCTGCCAAGCTGGGCGATCAGCAGATCATCGACGCCCGCGCGCCCGAACGTTTCCGCGGCGAGGCGGCCGAGCCGCGGCCCGGCCTGCGCCCCGGGCATATCCCCGGCGCGCGCAACGTCTTCTTCCGCGACCTGCTGGCCGAGGACGGCACCATGAAGGCCCCGGACGCGCTGCGCGCCGTCTTCGAGGCCGCCGGCGTCGACCTGTCGCGCCCGGCGATCACCACCTGCGGATCCGGCGTCACCGCCGCGGTCCTCAACCTCGCGCTGGAGCGGCTCGGCAAGCGCGATCATTCCCTCTACGACGGGTCCTGGGCGGAATGGGGCATGTCCCCCACCCTGCCCGTCGCAACCGGAGACGCATGATGTTCGAAACCCTCAAGCCGGTGCCCGGCGACAAGATCCTGGAACTGATGAAGGCCTACCGCGAGGATCCGCGGGAGACCAAGATCGACCTCGGCGTCGGCGTCTACAAGAACCCCGAGGGCGTGACCCCGGTGATGCGCGCCATCAAGGCGGCCGAGAAGAAGGTCTGGGAAGAACAGACGACCAAGGCCTATGTCGGCCTGGTGGGCGACCCGGCCTTTTCCGACGCGATGATCGCGCTGGTGCTGGGCGACGCGGTGCGCCGCGACCAGGTGGCGGCCGCCGCCACGCCCGGCGGCACCGGCGCGGTGCGCCAGGCCTTCGAGCTGGGGCGCCTTGCCAACCCCGGCATGCGCGTCTTCGTCTCCGACCCGACCTGGCCGAACCACCTGTCGATCCTGAAGTACCTGGGCATCGAGGCCGTCCCCTACCGCTACTTCGACAGCGAAACCGGCGGCGTGAACGTGGACGGCATGCTGGAGGACCTGAAGGCTGCCAAGCCGGGCGATCTGGTTCTGCTGCACGGCTGCTGCCACAACCCGACCGGGGCCAACCTGAACCGCACCGAGTGGCAGGCGGTGATCGACCTGCTGCTGGAGACCGGCGCCACCCCGATGATCGACATCGCCTACCAGGGCTTCGGCGACGGGCTGGAGGAAGACGCCGCCGCCACGCGCATGGTCGCCGCCGCGGTGCCCGAGACGGTGATCGCCGCCAGCTGCTCGAAGAACTTCGGCATCTACCGCGAGCGGACCGGCCTGCTGATGGTCGTGGCGCAGGACGCCGGCCGGCGCGACGTGAACCAGGGCACGCTGGCCTTCCTGAACCGGCAGAACTACTCCTTCCCGCCGGACCACGGCGCCCGCCTGGTGACCACGGTGCTGAACGACGCCGATCTGCGCGCCGACTGGCAGGCCGAGCTGGAAGAGGTGCGCCTTGGCATGCTGGCCCTGCGCGAGCAGCTGGCGGAGGAGCTGCGGCGGCTCTCGGGCTCGGACCGCTTCGGCTTCCTGGCCCAGCACCGCGGCATGTTCTCGCGCCTCGGCACCTCGCCCGAGAAGGTCGAGAAGCTGCGCGAGGATCACGGCATCTACATGGTGGGCGACAGCCGGATGAACATCGCCGGCCTCAACAAGACCACCGTCCCGATCCTGGCCAAGGCGATCATCGACGCCGGCATCTGATCGGCGGGGCGCGACGAGGGATCGAAGGGCCGGGGCATCGCCCCGGCCTTTCTCTTTGGTGGCCGGCATGCGCGGGCCGTTCCCTCGCGCCCCCCGCGCGCGGCCGCTTGCGGCAGCGGCCCCGGCGCTGTATCCCAGTGGCATGACACTCGTGTTCGACATGGACGACCGCGCGCGCCTGCCCTGGCGCTTCTTCGGCGCGACGCATTCGATCCTCGCCCGCCTATGAGCCGGCGGCGCGCGCCCGCGCGCCTTCTTTCGCACGCCCAAACGCCAGCATTCCCACCGGAGAGGACCCATGTCCGGCAAGACACTCTATGACAAGATCTGGGACGCCCATCTCGTGCATGAAGCCGAGGATGGCACCAGCCTTCTGTATATCGACCGCCACCTCGTCCACGAGGTGACCAGCCCGCAGGCCTTCGAGGGCCTGCGCATGGCCGGGCGCCGCGTCCGCGCGCCCGAGAAGACCATCGCCGTGCCCGATCACAACGTGCCCACCACGCTGGACCGCGAGAACGGCATCGAGAACGAGGAAAGCCGCATCCAGGTCGAGGCGCTGGACAAGAACGCCCGCGACTTCGGCATCCACTACTACCCCGTCTCGGACGTGCGGCAGGGCATCGTGCATATCGTCGGCCCCGAGCAGGGTTGGACCCTGCCCGGCATGACGGTGGTCTGCGGCGACAGCCACACCGCCACCCACGGCGCCTTCGGGGCGCTGGCCCACGGCATTGGCACCTCGGAGGTCGAGCATGTGCTGGCCACGCAGACGCTGATCCAGTCCAAGTCCAAGAACATGAAGGTGGAGATCACCGGCAAGCTGTCCCCGGGCGTCACCGCCAAGGACATCACCCTGTCGGTGATCGGCCATACCGGCACCGCCGGCGGCACCGGCTACGTCATCGAATACTGCGGCGAGGCGATCCGCAGCCTGTCGATGGAAGGCCGCATGACGGTCTGCAACATGGCGATCGAGGGCGGCGCCCGCGCCGGTCTGATCGCCCCGGACGAGGTGACCTTCGAATACGTCAAGGGCCGCCCGCATGCGCCGAAGGGCGCGGCCTGGGAGGCGGCGCTGGCCTGGTGGAAAACGCTCTACTCGGACGATGACGCGCACTGGGACAAGGTCATCACCCTGCGCGGCGAGGATATCGCCCCCGTCGTCACCTGGGGCACCAGCCCCGAAGACGTGCTGCCGATCACCGGCCGCGTGCCGGACCCGGAAAGCTTCTCCGGTGGCAAGGTCGGCGCGGCGCGGCGGGCGCTGGAATACATGGGCCTGAAGGCTGGCCAGAAGCTGAGCGAGATCGAGATCGACACGGTCTTCATCGGCTCCTGCACCAACGGCCGGATCGAGGACCTGCGCGCCGCCGCGGAGGTGCTGAAGGGCCGCCGCATCAAGGACGGCATCCGCGCCATGGTGGTGCCCGGCTCTGGCCTGGTGCGCGCCCAGGCCGAGGAAGAAGGCCTGGCCGAGATCTTCCAGCAGGCCGGTTTCGAATGGCGCCTTGCGGGCTGCTCGATGTGCCTGGCGATGAACCCCGACCAGCTGAGCCCGGGCGAGCGCTGCGCGGCCACCTCGAACCGCAACTTCGAAGGCCGCCAGGGCCGCGGCGGGCGCACCCACCTGATGAGCCCCGCCATGGCCGCCGCCGCCGCCGTCACCGGCCGGCTGACGGACGTGCGCGAGCTGACGCAGGAACGCGAGCTGAGCTGATGCGCAGCGAGGCCGATACCGTCGAGGCCTACCTGGCCGGGCTCTCGCCCGACCAGCGCGACCTCGTCGAGCGGCTTCGCACCCTCGTGCACCGGCACCTGCCGGACGGCTGGGAAGAACGGATGGCCTGGGGGATGATCTCCTACGACATCCCGATGGAGCAGTCGGGCCCGACCTACAACGGCAAGCCGCTGATGTTCGCCGCGATCGGCGCGCAGAAGCGGCATGTCGGGCTCTACCTCTGCGGGCTCTACTGCCGCCCCGAACGGCGCGAGGCTTTCGCGGCGGGCTGGGCGCGGACCGGGACGAAGCTGGACATGGGCGCGGCCTGCCTGCGCCTGCGCCAGCTGAACCCCGAGCAGGAGACGCTCATCGCCCAGGCCCTTTCCGCCGTCACGGTTCCCGAATTCATCGAGGCGCAGCGCCGCTGACGCCGCAGGAGACAGACCATGGAAAAATTCACCAAGCTCACCGGGATCGCGGCCCCCATGCCGCTGGTCAACATCGATACCGACATGATCATCCCCAAGCAGTTCCTCAAGACGATCAAGCGCGAGGGGCTGGGCGTGCATCTGTTTGACGAGATGCGCTATGACGACGACGGGGCCGAGCGGCCCGATTTCGTGCTCAACCAGCCGGCCTACCGCGAGGCGCAGATCCTGGTAGCGGGCGACAACTTCGGCTGCGGCTCCAGCCGCGAGCATGCCCCCTGGGCGATCAAGGACTTCGGTATCCGCTGCGTGATCTCCACCAGCTTCGCCGACATCTTCTACAACAACTGCTTCAAGAACGGCATCCTGCCCATCGTGCTGCCCGAGGCGGACCGCGACCGCCTGATGGCCGAGGCCGAGCGCGGCGCCAACGCGCGCCTGACGATCGACCTTGAAGCGCAGGAGATCGTCACCTCCGACGGGCAGACCGTTGGCTTCGAGATCGATCCCTTCCGCAAGCACTGCCTGCTCGAAGGCCTCGACGATATCGGCCTGACGCTGGAGAAGGCCGGGGCCATCGACAGCTTCGAGGCGAAAGCCGCGGCCGAACGGCCCTGGGTCTGACGCCCGCGGGGCCTTATCGGTCCGACAAGATGCAACCCTGGCCGGTGCCCCAAAGGCGCCGGCCATGTTGTATGGCGCAGGCGAATTGTCGCAATATCTTGTTGACGGCCACGGATTTGCCACGATCCCGGCGCTGAAATGATGCATTCGAGCATCAGTTTGCCCCTGAAATCGCCGTAATCATTGGGATAATTTCCAGCGTGCCTTGAGTGCGTCGCGAAAGAGGGGCAACAATTGGGCAATATTGAGGCATACCGCCCACCCCGGCGGGATCAAGTTGGAGCAAGGTCGCGGCAACGTATCGCGATCGCCCAGGTTGAAGGAATCGAGAATTGGTCACCCGGTTGATCAGCGCCCTGCTGCGCGCCGTCATGGTCGCGTTGCTCATTGCCACCCCGGCCATGCTGTTGCCGGGGATCGAGATCGATTCGACCCAGATGGTGATGCTCTTCGCGCTGCTCGGGGCCGGGTTCACCTTCCTGGAATACTTCGGCACCTATCCCAGCATCGTCGAGTTTCGCGACGCGCCGCCCTTCAACCGGCTGCGGTTCCTGTGCCTTTTCGTCATCGTGTTGCTGCTGACCTTCGTCGCCCGCGGCGTGACAGAGCCGAACCTGGCCACCAAGGCGCTGGCCTCGCTGGGCCGGCTGATCGGCGGGGCGATGGACTTTCCCTATTCCCCGGTGCGCCTCGCGGTGCTCGTCATGCCGCTGGATGCGCCGCTCTGGCTGGTCGACCTGGTGCGCGCCAGCGCGGGACTGGCCTATGCCGTCGGGCTGCTGACCATCGCCACCTTCACGGTGCTGGTCTGGGGCCTTGGCTGGCCGATGCGCTCGGGCGCTTTCAACGTCTGGGTCAACCTGCCGCTGTTCGACCCCACGGCCGGCGGCGATGTGCTGCAACGGCTGAAGCGGGACGCGCAGGTTAACATCGCGTTAGGGTTTTTGCTGCCATTCTTGATCCCAGCGGTGCTGAAAGCCGCTTCGCACCTCGTCGATGCCGGCGTGATGGCGAACCCGCAAACCCTCGTCTGGACCATCAGCGCATGGGCCTTCCTGCCGACCAGCATCATCATGCGGGGCATCGCCATGGCCCGCGTCGCCGAGATGATCGAGGAAAAGCGCCGCCGCGCCTACGCCGAGGCGGAGCTGCCCCAGACCGTCTGACCCGCCGCGCCGCAAAGGCGCGGGGCAGGGGGACCACCAGCGAACTTAGCAACGCGGCACACACTTGGCGGGGCGTTTGGCTGGCCGTCTTGCTGCTGCTCTCCCTCCTGCTGCCCTGGCCCGCCCGGGGTGAGGTCTACCGCATTGCCACCTACAACACCGAACTGTCGCGCAAGGGTCCGGGCCTTCTGCTGCGCGACATCCGCCGGGGCGACCCGCAGGCGCAGGCGGTGGCGCAGGTGATCGCCGCGGCCCGGGCGGACGTGCTTCTGCTGCAGAACGTCGACCATGATCACGACCTGCTGGCCCTCCGGGCGCTGCGCGACCTGGTGGCGGAGGCCGGATGGGACTACCCGCACCTCTTCGCGCGTGCCTCGAACCGGGGGCGGCCCAGCGGGCTGGACCTCGACGGCGACGGGTGGCGCGGCGGGCCGGGCGATGCCCAGGGCTACGGCGCCTTTCGCGGGCAGGGGGCCATGGCGCTGCTCTCGCGCTTTCCCATCGACCGTGCCGCGGTGCGCGACCTGGCCAGCCTTGCCTGGCGCGAGTTGCCCGGCGCGCTGCAGCCGGTGGAAGGGGGCCGGCCCTTCCCCTCTGCCGCGGCATGGGAGGCGCAGCGCCTTTCCTCCTCCGGCCACTGGATCGTGCCGGTGGTGCCGCCCGGCGCGCCGGCGCTGTGGCTGCTGGCCTTCCACGCCACGCCCCCGGTCTTCGACGGGCCGGAGGACCTGAACGGCCGCCGCAACCACGACGAGATCCGCCTTTGGAAGCACGTGCTGGACGGCACCTTCGGCCCGGTGCCCGCGGGGCGGTTCGTGCTGCTGGGCGATGCCAACGCCGACCCGGTGAAGGGCGACGCGCGGCGCGGGGCGATCCGCGCGCTGCTGGCCGACGCGCGCCTGCAGGACCCGCGCCCCGAAAGCCCCGGCGCCGCGGCGCTGGGCGACGGGGCCGACACCGTCGACTGGCCGGAGCCCGCGCCGGGCAACATGCGGGTCGATTACCTGCTGCCTTCGGCCGATTGGCAGCTGCGCGGCGCGGGCGTGCTGTGGCCCGTGGACGGCGCGATGGCCGAGGTCGTGCGCCGTGCCAGCCGGCACCGGCTGGTCTGGGCCGACATCGCCCTGGGCGCGCGGCACCTGGCGGCCCGGCCGCCCTAGCACGCAGCGGATCGAAGCGCGTTCGGCGCGCGGGCTGCGCCCGGCCGGGGAACTTTTCCCGCCTCTCGTCGTTCTCACGGAAGGTTCACGTTTTCTGGAGGTGTGGAATGGAAGGTATCGGTTGGATCGCCGCGATCATCGTCGGCGGCCTCGCAGGCTGGATTGCCGAGAAGATCATGAAGGCCGATCATGGCCTGTTGACCAACATCATCCTGGGCATCCTGGGGGCGGTCATCCTGAACGCCATCCTGCTGGCCGTGGTCGGCGCCACCTGGGGCGGCTGGATCGGGCAGCTGGTCATCGGCATCATCGGGGCCTCGCTGCTGATCTGGGGGTACCGGATGGTCAAGTCCAAGACCTGAGCGTTCCCTTTCGCGGAACGCTGCGATAAGGCGGTCGCACCGGGCCTGGCCCGGCGCGACCGTTTTCCTATCCGGGGGCAGCCATGGCCGGCAAAGACGCATCGAACGGAACCCGCAAACCGGCGCAGAGCCGGCAGAAGGTCTATACCCTGGTGGTGCAGGCCGGCCGCACCAAGGGCGATGGCCTGCCCAAGGGCAGCTCCGGCGCCGCGCTGATGTGCTATGCCTCCGGCGTGGACGAGGCGGAGGCGGTGCGCGAAACCGTGGCGGTGCTGAAGCAGGCCGACCTCGCACCGCTCGACGTCACCGGCTACGGCACGCTGGAAGAGCGGGAGGCCGAGGGCCACGAGATCCCCGAGGAAGAGCGGGCCCTGATGCAACGCGCGCTGGACGAGAACGCCGTCATCGTGGCGCAGATGACGCCGCTTTTCGACAAGGACTGACGCCCCCC
>JBPEXR010000414.1:0-8213 GCA_052031355.1 Paracoccaceae bacterium | reverse complement strand
AGGAAGGCGCGGCCGATGTCCTGCGTCAGCGCGAAATCCGCCGCCCAGTCGCCCGAGCAGCGATCGTCCATGAAGATCCCCCCGACACCGCGCGCGCGGCCCCGGTGCGGGATGAAGAAATACCGGTCGGCCCATTCCTTCAGGCGGGGATATTCCCCCGCCCCATGCGGCGCCAGGTGATCGCGCAGCACGTCGTGGAAATGCGCCGTATCCTCGGCATATTCGATGCAAGGGTTCAAATCGGCGCCGCCGCCGAACCACCAGGCGTGCGGCGTCCAGAACATCCGCGTGTTCATGTGCACCGCCGGGACATGCGGGTTGCGCATGTGCGCGACAAGGCTGATGCCGGAGGCCCAGAACCGCGGGTCCTCGGTGATGCCGGGCAGGCCCTTGCGTTCGGCCATGGCGGCCTGGGCCGCGGGGCTGAGGCGGCCGAAGACGGTGGAGACGTTGACGCCGACCTTCTCGAACAGGCGCCCGCCGCGCAGCACGCTCATCAACCCGCCGCCGGCGTCCTCGCCCGCCTCGCCGCGGCGCCTGGTGGGCGTGACCTCGAACCGGGCCGCGGGCAGCGCCGCGTCGGGGCCGCCGGCGTCCTCGGCCTCGGCCGCCTCGAAGGCGGCGACAATCTCGTCCCGCAGCTGGCGGAACCAGGCGCTGGCCTGCTGTTTCTGCGGCTCCATGCCGGCGTCGGCGGCGGGATCGGGATGCGCCATCGGGACCTCGTCTTCTCGTCTCGGCCCTTCCCTAGCAGCGGTGCGCGCGGCGGGCCAGCGCGCGCGATGCCGCAGCTTGAACGGGCCCACGGGCACGCTACAACTTGGCACATGAAAAAGAACCTCACCCCCCTTCTGGCCGGCGGCGCCTTGCTTGCGCTGGGGGCCTGCGCCACGCCGCTGGAGCAATGCCTGAGCCGGGCCCAGACGGACCTGCGCGTCGTCGACCGGTTGATCGCGGAAAGCGAGCTGACGCTGGCGCGCGGCTACGGGCTGGAGGAGCGGACGAACGTCTCCGAACAGCTGCGGTTCTGCGCCCAGGCGGATGGCAGCGTGGCGGCCTGCTACGTGCCCATCGCCACCCGCCGGTCCGAGCCTGTGGCCGTGGACCTGGAAGCGGAGGCGCGCAAGCTGGCCTCCCTGAAGCAGAAGCGGGCCGAATTGGCCGAGCGTGCGGCGGCCCAGGCGGCCAGCTGCCGCGCCACCTACCCCGCCGAATAACCCCGCCGCGTAGCCCCGCCGAACAACCCCGCGCGCGGAGGCGGCGCCGGCCCTAGTGCGCCGGCGCGGCGACCGGGTCCAGAAGGGTGCGCCCGCCGTCGACCGTCAGGATCTGCCCGGTGACGAACCCGGCCCCGTCCGAGGCCAGGTATTGCACCGCCTCGGCCAGTTCCCCCGGCGCGGCGATGCGGTGCAGGGGGGTGTGATCCTCGATGTCCTCGCGATAGTCGCTGTGCGCCTTCAGCGTATCCTTCAGGCTCGCCGACATGACCGAGCCGAAGGCGACCGCGTTCACACGGATGCGGTGCGGCGCCAGCGCCACCGCCATCGAGCGGGTCATCTGGTCCAGCGCGGCGGTGGAGACGGAATAGGCCAGAAGCTCCGGATGGGTGCGCCGCGCGGCGATGGAGCTGAGGTTGACGATCGAGCCGACGCAGCCCTTGGTGCTGTCCTCGGCCTGTTTGATCATGCGTTTCGCCACCAGCTGGCTGAGCCGCAGCGAGGTGAGCAGGTTCTGCTCGATCAGCTGCTCGACCGACGGATCCTCCGGGTCCAGCGGGTCGGAGACCATCATCTGGCGCGAGCCGTTCACCAGGATATCGACGCGGTCGAAGGCGTCGATGGTGGCCGAGAGAAGGTTCGCGATGGTCAGCTTCTGGCGCAGATCGCCGGCGAAGTAGCGTACGTTGCTGTCCTCGGCGATCTCGCCCAGCTCGTGGGCCAGCTTCGCCTCGTCCATGTCGGCGAACATGACGTTCGCCCCGCGGTCCGCGAAATGCCGCCCGATCGCCAGGCCGATCCCGTTGGCCGCGCCGGTGATGATCGCCGTCTTGCCGTCGATGGAGAAGGACATGCGCGCTCCTGATTCGGACCTGTGGGCCTAGTGGAAGCCACCTTGGCGGCGCAGGGGACGCTGCGCCATGAAAAGCTTGAACCGCGTGTCGCCGCCCAGCGCCTCGACCTTGGCGAAGCGGGCGTCAAGCTCGGCCTCGTAGGGCAGGTGCCGGTTGGCGACCATGTAAAGGCGCCCCGAGGGGGCGAGGTTCGCCGCCGCCGATGCGATGAAGGCGCGCCCGAGATCCGGGTCAGCCTTGCGGGTGTTGTGGAAGGGCGGGTTCATCACCACCGCGTCCAGCGGCGCCGGCGCCTTCCAGGCGGTGGCATCGGCCCAGTGGAACTGCGCGCGCGGGTCCGCCACGTTGCGCCGCGCGCAGGCCAGCGCGGCGTGATCGGCCTCGACCAGGTGCAGCTCCTCCACCGCGTCGAAGTCCAGCACGCGCGCCGCAAGGTAGCCCCAGCCGGCGCCAAGGTCGGCCACCCGGCCGGACAGCTTGGCCGGCAGCGCCTCTGCCAGCAGGGCCGAGGCCGGGTCGATCCCGTCGGCGGAAAATATACCCGGCTGGGTGACGAAGCCCGGCGCGATCTCGCGCGGGCCGGGGCTGCGCCAATCGGCGAAGAGCGGCGCCTCGGCCGGGCCGGCGCGCAGCCAGGCGGCCTTGCCATGCGCCTTGCTGACCAGCCCCTCGACCGGGGCGCGCTTGCGCATGTCGCGGACCAGCGATTCGATGCCATCAGTCTTCTGCCCGTCGATCAGCAGCAGCCCGCCGGGGGCCGCCGCCTCGGCCTGGGCGACCAGGTCGCGCGCCAGGGCCTTGGCGCGGGGCAGCATGACCAGCGCGGCGGCAAACTCCCCCTCCGGGGCGATGGTCACCTCGAAGCCGCGCGCGGCGAGGCGGTCGTGATCGGGCTTCAGCGGCTGGATCAGTTGCAGGCGCCCCGGCTCCAGCGGCGCAAGATCCACCTCGGCGCGCGGCGCGAAGACGGCGATCCGCCCCTCCGCGGGCCACGAGGGGGCGGCCTCGGCCAGGGCCAGGCTCAGGCGCGGGTCGGCCATGTCGGGGGTTATTCCTTTTCCATGGTGCACTGCAGCGGATGCTGGTGGCGCCGCGCGAAATCCATCACCTGGGCGACCTTGGTCTCGGCCACCTCGTGCGTGAAGACCCCGACCACCGCGACGCCGCGTTTGTGCACCGTCAGCATGATGTCGAAGGCCTGCGCGTGCGACATGCCGAAGAACCGCTCCAGCACCAGGACGACGAATTCCATCGGCGTGTAATCGTCGTTCAGCAGCAGCACCTTGTAGAGCGGCGGGCGCTTGGTCTTGGGCTTGGCTTCCAGCAGGGTCGCGCCATCGCCCTGGCCGCCGCCGGGGGTCTGCTTCTCGTCCTCGGACAGGCGCCAGGGTGCGCGTAGGGCGGCGCGCTCGGCATCACGGCCGGCGGCGCGGGGCGCGGTGCCGGGGCATTCGGCGGCCCGGGCGGGGCGAAGATATGTCGGGACCAGGTTTCGCATTGCAGCGCTTCTATATAACCTCTGCCCCGCGTGAGAAAAGACCGGCGAGGCGGCAATGGCGGGAAAACTGCAGGTGATCGGCTTCGACGCCGACGACACCCTCTGGCATAACGAGCGCTTCTTCCAGCTGACGCAGGCGCGCTTTGCCGAACTGCTGTCGGACCATGCCCCGGAAGAGGACCTGATGCAGCGGCTGGAGGCGGCCGAGCGGCGCAACCTCGGCCGCTACGGCTTCGGCATCAAGGGCTTTACCCTGTCGATGATCGAGACCGCGATCGAGGTGACCGAGGCGCGGGTGCCCGCTAGCGTGCTGCAACAGATTCTCGAGGCCGGACGCGAGATGCTGGCCCACCCGGTCGACCTGCTGCCCCACGCCGAGGAGGCCGTGCGCCGGCTGGCCGAGACGCATCGCATCGTGCTGATCACCAAGGGCGACCTGCTGGACCAGGAACGCAAGCTGGCGCAATCGGGGCTGGGCGATCACTTCGACGCGGTGGAGATCGTCTCCGACAAGACGCCGGCGGTCTATGCGCGCATCTTCGGCGAAGCGGCGCCGCGGGCGCTGATGGTCGGCAATTCGATGAAGTCCGACGTGCTGCCGGCGCTGGAGGCGGGCGCCCACGCGGCGCATGTGCCGCACGAGCTGGCCTGGAGCTTCGAGCACGCCGCCCCGCCCCGCGCGCCGGAGCTGCGGGCCCGCTTTCACGAGGTTGCGGACCTCTCGGGCCTGCCGGGCCTCGTGGCCCGGCTGGAGGGCAGCTGACAACCCCAGGTAGCGTGACGCCACGGCATTAACCCGACCCTGCCGTTCGCCGCATTTCTGCCGCATTTCCTACATATCCCGATCTTCAGCGGCCCGACCACCAGATCGGCTTTCACCCGCCTTTAATTTTTCGCCCCTGCCCGGGATTGCACGCTTCCGCCATTGGCGGGCATGTGCTAACCTATGCGCAACCAATAGGATGTCCGTCGAAGAAACGGCGGCGCGAGGCAGAAGGCAGAAATCGTGAAGGTACGGCATCGTCAGCCGGCCCGCCTAGGGCTGTTCCTGTTCACCGCATTCTGGATGTTCATCGTCCTGCCGCTCAGCGCGGCCGCCGCGCCCTACGCGGCGATGGTCATGGACGCGCGTTCCGGCCAGGTCCTCCATGCCGAGAACGCGGACACGAGGCTTCATCCCGCCTCGCTGACCAAGATGATGACGCTCTACATCGCCTTCGAGGCGGTCGAGAACGGCGAGATCGGCCTCGACGACGAGGTGCGCATCACCCGCAACGCCGCGGCCGAGCCGCCCTCGAAACTGGGCCTGCGTGCCGGCCAGCGCATCAAGCTGCGCTACCTGATCCGCGCCGCGGCGGTGAAGTCCGCCAATGACGCCGCCACCGCGATCGGCGAGGCGATCTCCGGCTCCGAGGCGGCCTTCGCGCGGCGCATGAACCGCACCGCCAAGGCGATGGGCATGACGCGCACCACCTTCAAGAACGCCCACGGGCTGACCGAGGCGGGGCACCTGTCGACGGCGCGCGACATGACGATCCTGGGCCGCCACGTCCTTTACGACTACCCGCAGTACTACAACCTCTTCTCGCGCCAGGTGGCCGACGCGGGCGTGCGCAAGGTCAGCCACACCAACCGCCGCCTGCTGCAAAGCTACCGCGGCGCCGACGGCATCAAGACCGGCTATACCCGCGCGGCGGGCTTCAACCTTGTCGCCTCGGCCGAGCGGGGCGGCGAGCGGGTGATCGCCACGGTCTTCGGCGGCCGCTCCACCGCGACGCGCAACGCCCGGGTGGCCGAACTGCTGGACCTGGGCTTCAAGAAATCCCCCACCCACGTGGCGCTGCACCGCCCCGCGCGCCCGCCCTACCTGGGCGAGACCGGCAGCGCCCGCGTGGTCGCCGCCGTGGCGCGCAGCCTGCGGCCCATGGCGCGCCCCGCCGCCGCGGCCCCGGCCCTGCCGGACCCGGTGGCCGTCGCCCTGAAGGAGGAGATCGACGCCGCGATTCGCGAAGTTCAGGTCGCCTCGGCCGTGCAGGTGACCACCGACGCCGCACCGCTGGAAAGCGAGACCGCGATGGCGCTGGTCGATCCCGCCGCCGGGACCGAGGACGCGGCCGAGGCCGCGGCGCAGGACCCCGTCGTCGCCGCCCTGGTCGCGGGCAGCGCGGCGCCCTTGCGCACCATCGCCCCCGCCCCGCGGCCAAGCAACCTGGTGCTGGCCTCGATCGACCCGGCCGACGCCGTCGCCCCGCAGCAGGAAGTGGTGGAGCGCGTCTCCACCTCCGGCGGGCGTCACTGGGGCATCAGCATCGGCCGCTACCCCAGCCGCTACGCCGCCGAGAAGATGCTGCTGAAGACCGCGCTGGCCGAGATGTCGACGCTGGACGGCTCGCTTCGCAAGGTGGTGAACCGCCCCGGCGGGTTCGAGGCGAACTTCATGGGCCTCGACGAGGAAACCGCCGAACTGGCCTGCCGCCGCCTGCAGGCGCGCAACCTGGAATGCACCGCGATCGGGCCGAGCTGATCCTCCCCTGCCCTGCCCGGTACGCAAAAGGCCGCCCCACGGGGCGGCCTTTACTTTTTTGATGCTGTGCCGGGCGGCGCGGGCTGCGGCCTAGCCCGCTTTCTGGAATGCCGCCGCCAGCAGGGCGCGGGTGTATTCGGTCTGCGGCCGCTCGAAGATGTCGTCGGCGGTGCCGTATTCCAGCACGTCGCCCTGTTTCATCACCGCCACCTTGTGCGACATGGCGCGCACGACCCGCAGGTCGTGACTGATGAAGAGATAGGCGAGCCCGTACTTGGCCTGCAGGTCGCGCAGCAGATCGACGATCTGAACCTGCACGGTCATGTCGAGGGCGCTCGTCGGCTCGTCCAGCACCACCAGGCGCGGGCGCAGGATCATTGCGCGGGCGATGGCGATGCGCTGGCGCTGACCGCCGGAGAATTCGTGCGGGTAGCGGTCCATCGTCGCCGGGTTCAGCCCCACTTCGCCCATGACCTCGGCCACCAGCTCCCGCCGCGGGCGGTTGTCGGAGGTGCCGTGCACGCCCAGCCCCTCGGAGATGATCTGCTCGGCCGTCATTCGCGGCGAGAGCGAGCCGAAGGGATCCTGGAAGACGATCTGCATGTCGCGCCGCAGCCGCCGCAGCGCGCGGGTGGAATAGCCGCGCACGTCGCGCCCCAGGAACACGATCTCCCCCTCCGAGCGGATGAGGCGCATCATCGCCATGGCCAGCGTCGTCTTGCCCGAGCCGGATTCGCCCACCACGCCCAGCGTCTCGCCCGCGCGCACCGAAAGGTCGGCGCCGTTCACCGCCTTCACATGGCCCACGGTACGCTTCAGAAGGCCCTTCTGGATCGGGAACCAGATGCGCAGCCCCTCGGTGCGGGCGACCTCCTCAGCCCGTTCGGGCACCGGCGCCGGCCCGCCGGAGGGCTCGGCCGCCAGCAGCTTGCGCGTGTAGGGGTGCTGCGGGTCCGCGAAGATGCGCGCGGTCGGGCCCGTCTCGACGATCTCGCCGTCCTTCATAACGCAGACGCGGTCGGCGATGCGCTGCACGATGCCAAGGTCGTGGGTGATGAACAAAAGGCCCATCCCCTCGTCGCGCTTCAGCTCGGCCAGCAGCTCCAGGATCTGCGCCTGGATGGTGACGTCCAGCGCCGTCGTCGGCTCGTCCGCGATCAGCACGTCGGGCTTGTTGGCCAGCGCCATGGCGATCATCACGCGTTGGCGCTGTCCGCCCGACAGCTGGTGCGGGTAGGCCCCCAGCCGGCTTTCCGGCTCGCGGATGCCGACGCGGGTCAGCAGCTCCAGGATACGGTCGCGCGCCGCCTGCCCCACCAGCCCCTGGTGCAGCGCCAGGCTTTCGCTCAGCTGCTTTTCCAGCGTGTGCAGCGGGTTGAGCGAGGTCATCGGCTCCTGGAAGATGAAGGAGATGTCGTTGCCGCGCACCTTGCGCAGCAGCTTGTCGGAGGCGCCGACCATCTCCTGTCCGTCATAGGTGACCGAACCCTCGACCGCCGCGTTCGGCCCCAGCAGCGAGACCGTGGACAGCGCCGTCACCGACTTGCCCGAGCCGCTCTCGCCCACCAGGGCCACCGTCTCGCCGCGCGCAAGATCGAAGGAGACGCCGCGCACCGCCGGCACCAGCGCCCCGTCCTGCCGGAACGAGACGCGCAGATCGCGCACTTGCAGGATTGCCGTCATTGAAACGTCTTTCTGGGGTCGAAGGCATCGCGGACCCCTTCAAAGATGAACACCAGAAGCGACAGCATGATCGCGAAGGTGAAGAAGGCCGTGAAGCCCAGCCAGGGGGCCTGCAGGTTCTGCTTGGCCTGAAGCGTCAGCTCGCCCAGCGAGGGCGCCGAGGAGGGCAGCCCGAAGCCCAGGAAGTCCAGCCCCGCGAGGGTGGAGATGGTCCCGGTGACGATGAAGGGCAGCATGGTGACGGTGGCGACCATGGCGTTGGGCAGCATGTGGCGGAACATGATCGTCGTGTTCGACACCCCCAGCGCCCGCGCCGCCCGGACGTATTCGAGGTTGCGCGCACGCAGGAACTCGGCCCGCACCACGCCCACCAGCGCGGTCCAGCCGAACAGGACCGTCAGGAAGACCAGTAGCCAGAAACTGCGCCCCAATATCGC
>JBPEXR010000413.1:0-4120 GCA_052031355.1 Paracoccaceae bacterium | reverse complement strand
CTGCGGGCCAGCACCTCCGGCGCGAAAGTCAGGTAGCCGCCCCAGTAGAGGCCGATCACGCTGATGTTCTTGACCAGCAGGTGGTTCGCCTTGATCCGCGGCACCTCGCCCCCGGCAAAGCCGATGGCCAGGATGCGCCCGCCGGGCCGGGTGGCGCGCAGCGCCTCGGTGAACAGCGGATCGCCCACGCATTCGTAGACGACATCGGCCCCGCCCAGGGCGCGCACCGCCTCGCGCAGGTCTTGCTGGCCGGTGTCGATCAGATGCGCGGCGCCCGCGGCCCGCGCGACCTCCAGCTTCTCGGCCCCGCGGGCGGCGGCGATGACGCGGGCGCCCATGCGCGCGCCCAGCTCCACCGCCGTCAGACCCACACCGCCGGCCGCGCCGGTGACCAGCAGCGTCTCGCCCTCGCGCAGCCTGGCGGCGTGGTCCAGCGCCAGGTGCGAGGTGCCATAGGCGATCTGGAAGCCCGCCGCCTCGGCCATGCTCATACCATCCGGGATCGGCACGGCGCGGGCGCGGGGCACCACGGCCCGCTCTGCCAGCCCGCCGTGCCCGCCGAAAACCGCGACGCGCTGACCGGGGGCCATGTCGGTGACGCCCGCGCCCACGGCGGTGACGGTTCCCGCAGCCTCCAGCCCCAGGGTGAAGGGTGCGGGCGGCATATCCTGGTAGCGCCCCTCGATCATCAGCAGGTCGGCGAAGTTCAGCCCGCAGGCGGCGATGTCGAGGGCGATCTCCCCCGCGCCCGGGGCCGGGGCGGGCACGCGGCGCCATTCCGGCGCGCGGCCGATCTCGGTGACCTGGAAGGCCTTCATCGTGCCGGCCGGCGCGGCGGGGGTGGGGTCGGTCGTCTCGGTTTTATGCAATGTCATGCTAATTTTCTTGCCCAGTTCACCAGAATTCTTATTGTCTGAAGCAATTCAGGGGAAGAGGGGGCAATGATTTGTCCTCCGCAGGGTCGGGCGCGGGGAAGCGCCGGGCCCGATTTCACGTATTGAGGATAGAACATGGCGCATCCGGTCGATATTCACGTGGGCAAGCGAATCCGGCAGCGGCGGTGGCTGCAAGGGATCACCCAGCAGCACCTGGCCGAGCGTGTGGGCATCAAGTTCCAGCAGATCCAGAAGTACGAGACCGGGGCCAACCGCGTCTCCGCCTCCCGCCTGTGGGAGATCGCCGAGGTGCTGGAGGTGCCGGTGGGCTTCTTCTTCGAGGGCCTGTCCGAGGATGCCGGCGGCGCCCGCCCGCAGGGCGAGGCCGCGGGCCCGGCGGCCGACACGCTGCGCCCCGCCGCGATGCGCGATCTGATGAGCGACAAGGAAGCGCTGGACCTGGTGCGGACCTATTTCGCCATTCCCGAAACCCAGCGCCGGCGGCTTTTCGACCTGGCGCGGGTGCTCAGCGACGTGGCTTGAGGCCGCGCCGGCTTTGGGCTAGCCCGGGCCTACGCCAGCAACGGGACCCCGCCGATGACGCTTAGCACCGAGGTGCAGCAGCAACTGCGCCGAATCGCCCATGCCATGGCCGACGCTGCGAGGGCCGCGATCCTGCCGCATTTCCGCGCCGCGGGCCTGGCGAGCGAGAACAAGGAGGCCGGCGGGTTCGACCCGGTGACGGTCGCCGACCGCGCCGCCGAGGCGGCGATGCGCGACATCCTGGCCCGCGAGCGTCCCGAGGACGCGATCCTGGGCGAGGAGATGGGCCGCCGCGCCGGCACCAGCGGGCTGACCTGGATCCTCGACCCGATCGACGGCACCCGCGGCTTCATCAGCGGCACGCCGACCTGGGGCGTGCTGATCGCCCTGTCGGACGAGACTGGCCCGATCTACGGCCTGATCGATCAGCCCTACATCGGCGAGCGGTTCGAGGGCGGTTTCGGCACCGCGCGCATGGACGGCCCGCAGGGCCCGCGCCCGCTGGCCGCCCGCGCGGGCGTGGACCTGGCCGAGGCGCTGCTATTCACCACCTTCCCCGAGGTCGGCACCCCCGAGGAAGGCGCCGCCTTCGCGCATGTGGCGCGCGCCGCGCGGCTGACGCGCTACGGCATGGATTGCTACGCCTACGCGCTGCTGGCCGCCGGGCAGGTGGACCTGGTGATCGAGGCCGGCCTTAACGCCTACGACATCGCCGCGCCCATCGCGGTGATCGAGGCCGCGGGCGGCGTGGTCACCGACTGGCAGGGCGGCCCGGCCCATGCCGGCGGGCGGGTGCTGGCGGCCGGCAATGCGCGCCTTCACGCCGAGGCGCTGGCGCGCTTGGGCGAATCCCTGCGCGTTTAGGCGGGCGCCCGCCGCCATAATTTGAACCATCTCCTTCGCTACCTATGTTGGGCGCGCGCCGGACCCCGGCGCCAATGGGAACGACCGGGCCAACCGCCCGGCGCCGGAACGAGGGAAGATGGCGGAAATTTTGATTCGCGGGGCCGAGGCCATCGTGACGATGGACGGCGCACGCCGTGTGCTGCGCGGGGGCGACCTGCGCCTGCGCGGCGGCGTGGTGGCCGAGGTCGGCACCGGCCTGGCACCCGGCAACGGCGCCGAGGTGATCGAGGCGCGCGGCTGCCTGGTGACCCCGGGCCTGGTCAACACCCATCACCACCTCTACCAAAGCCTGACCCGCGCGGTGCCGGGGGCGCAGGATGCCTTGCTCTTTGGCTGGCTGCAGACCCTCTACCCGATCTGGGCGCGCTTCGGCCCCGAGGAAATGCGCGTCTCCGCCCTGACCGGGCTGGCGGAGCTGGCGCTTTCGGGCTGCACGCTGACCAGCGATCACCTTTACCTCTATCCGAACGGCGCGCGGCTGGACGACACGATCGAGGCCGCGGCCGAGATCGGCCTGCGGTTCCAGCCGACGCGCGGCGCGATGTCGATCGGCGAAAGCGACGGCGGGCTGCCGCCCGATGCGCTGGTCGAGGATGAGGAGGCGATCCTGAACGATTGCATCCGCGTCATCGACGCCTTTCACGACCCGTCCCCCGCCTCCATGTGCCGCGTCGGCATCGCCCCCTGTTCGCCCTTCTCCGTCAGCCGCGAGCTGATGCGCGAGGCCGCCCTTCTGGCGCGCGACAAGGGCGTGATGCTGCACACGCACCTGGCCGAGAACGACGAGGATATCGCCTACAGCCTGCAGACCTTCGGCTGCCGCCCCGGCCAATACGCCGAGGACCTGGGCTGGACCGGCGCCGACGTCTGGCACGCCCATTGCGTGAAGCTGGACGGGCGCGAGATCGATCTTTTCGCGCGCAGCGGCACGGGCGTCGCCCATTGCCCCTGTTCCAACTGCCGTCTCGGCAGCGGCATCGCCCCGGTGCGGGCGATGCGCGACGCCGGGGTGCGGCTGGGGCTGGGGGTCGACGGCTCGGCCAGCAACGACGCCGGCAACCTGGTCGCCGAAGCGCGCCAGGCGATGCTGCTGCAACGCGTGGCGCAGGGCGCCGACGCGATGAGCGCCATGGAAGCGCTGGAGATCGCCACCCGCGGCGGCGCCGAGGTTCTGGGCCGTCCCGAATGCGGCCGGCTGGAGGCCGGCGCCCGGGCGGACGTGGCGATCTGGGACATGACCGGCGTGGAAAGCGCCGGCAGCTGGGATCCGGCGGCGCTGCTGCTCGCCGGCCCGCGCCAGGTGCGCGACCTGCTGGTCGAAGGCCGCCAGGTGGTCCGCGACGGGCAACTGCAAACGATCGATCTTCCCGCCGTGCTGCAGCGCCAGCGCGCGCTGGCCCACGCCCTTATGGAAAGGACATGACCATGAAACGCAACCTGCAGCGCCTGCGCGGCGCCCTTCTGATCACCGCCCTCGGGGCCGGGCTTGCGGGCTGTGCCGCCACGCCCCGCGCCACCACGGGCACCGAGGTGCAGCGGCTGAGCAACGCCCCCACCACGGTCACCAGCGTCGCGCCGCGGCAGATGCTGGCGCAGATCCGCAGCAGCGCCGGCCGACCGGCACTGAAGCGCAACCCCGCCCTGCGCCGCGCGGCGGAACGCCACGCCGCCTCGATGGCGCGGCACGGCTATTTCAGCCACGACGGGCGCAACGGCTCTTCCCCCGGGGACCGGGCGCGGGCGGCGGGCTACAAGTGGTGCAGCGTGGCCGAGAACATCGCCCGCGGCCAGGCCAG
>JBPEXR010000412.1:0-1667 GCA_052031355.1 Paracoccaceae bacterium | reverse complement strand
GGCGCCGCGGTCACCCCGGTGATGACCCGCGCCGCCGAGGAGTTCGTCACGCCCCTTTCCGTCTCCGCCCTGGCCAGCGCGCCGGTGCACCGCACCCTCTTCGATCTGACGCAGGAGGCGGAGATGGGGCACATCCAGCTGAGCCGCGTTGCCGATCTGGTGGTCGTGGCGCCGGCCACGGCCGACCTGATGGCCAAGATGGCGCAGGGCCACGCGGACGATCTGGCCTCGACCCTGCTGCTGGCGACCGACACGCCGGTTCTGATCGCCCCGGCCATGAACGTGCGCATGTGGCAGCACCCCGCCACCCGCCGCAACCTGGAGCGTCTGCAGGCCGATGGCGTCGCCACCGTGGGTCCCAACGACGGCGACATGGCCTGCGGCGAGTTCGGCCCCGGCCGGATGAGCGAGCCGGAGGAGATCCTCGCCGCGATCGGCGCCCGGCTGGGGGAGGGGCCGCTTTCGGGGCGGCGCATCCTCGTGACCTCCGGCCCCACGCATGAGCCGATCGACCCGGTGCGCTACATCGCCAACCGCTCCTCCGGGGCGCAGGGCACGGCGATCGCCGCGGCGCTGCGGGCGCTGGGCGCGCAGGTCGTCTTCGTGACCGGCCCGGCCGAGGTGCCGCCCCCCGAAGGGGTGGAGCTGGTGCGGGTCGAGACCGCCCGCGAGATGCGCGAGGCGGTGCTGGACGCGCTGCCCTGCGCCGCCGCCGTCTTCGCCGCGGCGGTGGCCGACTGGCGGGTGCGCGGGGCTTCGGACAGCAAGATCAAGAAACAGGCCGGCGCGCTGCCCCGGCTGGAGTTCGACGAGAACCCGGACATCCTGGCCGAAGTGGCGCAGATGGGGCGCGGGCGGCCCGACCTGGTGGTCGGCTTCGCGGCCGAGACAGATGACGTTACCGCCAATGCCACCGCCAAGCGGGCGCGCAAGGGCTGCGACTGGATCGTCGCCAACGATGTCTCGCCCGCGACCGGCATCATGGGCGGCACCGAGAACGCGGTGACGCTGATCACCGCCGAGGGGGCCGAAAGCTGGGCGCGCATGTCCAAGCGCGAGGTCGCCGCCCGCCTGGCCGAGCGGATTGCCGAGGCGCTGGAGCGCGGCGCATGATCCGCCTTGCCGTGGAACGTCTGCCGGGGGCGGACCCGGATGTCCCGCTGCCCGCCTATGCCACCGCCGGGGCGGCGGGCGCGGACCTGCGCGCCAACTTCCCGCCCGAGGCGCGCGCCGAGGGTGTGACCCTGGCCCCGGGCGCCCGGACCCTGGTGCCGACCGGCCTGCGTCTGGCGGTGCCCGAGGGCTACGAGGTGCAGCTGCGCCCCCGCTCGGGCCTGGCGCTGAAGCATGGCATCACCCTGCCCAACAGCCCCGGCACCATCGACAGCGATTATCGCGGCCCCCTGGGGGTCATCGTGATGAACGCGGGCGCGGAGGCGTTTCACATCGACCACGGCGCCCGCATTGCGCAGATGGTCCTGGCCCCGGTCACCATCGCCCGGATCGAGGAAGCGCCCGTGCCGGTGGACACCGCCCGCGGCGCCGGCGGCTTCGGCTCCACCGGGGTGGGGTGATGCTGGCCGTCCTGGCAGTCATGGCGGGCCTCTGGGCGCTGGGGGCCTGGATGGGCGCGCCGCGCCGGGCGCGCTGGGCGGTGATCGCCGTCC
>JBPEXR010000411.1:0-9591 GCA_052031355.1 Paracoccaceae bacterium | reverse complement strand
CCTTCGGCACGCTGGGCCAGGACCCGAACCAGCCGGTCGAGGTGACCGCCGACAGCCTGTCGGTCAGCCAGTCGGACGGCACCGCCGTCTTCGAGGGCAACGTGGTGGTCGGCCAGGGCGAGATGAAGCTGTCGGCCCAGAAGGTGCGCGTCGTCTATGCTGGCGAGGCGAACCGGATCGCGCGGCTGGAAGCCTCGGGCGGGGTGACGCTGGTCTCCGGCGCCGAGGCCGCCGAGGCGCAGGAGGCCGATTACGACATCGACGCCGGCACGATCACCCTGCGCGGTGACGTGTTGCTGACCCAGGGCGAGAACGCGCTGACCGCGCAGGAAATGGTCGTCAACCTGGAGACGGGGACCGCGCAGATGTCGGGGCGCGTCAAGACGGTGCTGGACGCGGGGCGCGAGTGATGGCCCGCCCGGACCTTTCGCTGGCCGAGGGCGCGCCGGGCCTGCAGATCCGCAACCTGCGGAAAAGCTACCGCAAGCGGGTGGTCATCCGCGACGTCTCGATGGACCTGCGGCGCGGCGAGGTGGTCGCCCTGCTGGGGCCCAACGGTTCGGGCAAGACGACCAGCTTCTACGCCATCGCGGGGCTGGTCTTCCCCGAGGGCGGGCAGGTCCTGATCGACGGGCGCGACGTGACCAGCCGGCCGATGTACCGCCGCGCCCGCATGGGCATCGGCTACCTGCCGCAGGAAATGTCGATCTTCAGGGGCCTCTCGGTCGAGGACAACATCGCCGCGATCCTGGAGGTCTCGGTGCAGGGCCGGCACAAGCGCCGCGAGCGGCTGGAGGAGCTGCTTTCCGAGTTCTCGATCGAGCATCTGCGCCGCGCCCCCGCGCTGGCGCTTTCGGGCGGCGAGCGGCGGCGGGTGGAGATCGCGCGTTGCCTGGCGGCCGATCCGCGCTACCTGCTGCTGGACGAGCCCTTCGCCGGGGTCGATCCGATCTCCGTCGGGGACATCCGCCACCTTGTCGCGGACCTCAAGACGCGCGGCATCGGCGTGCTGATCACCGACCACAACGTCCGCGAGACGCTGGAGATCGTCGATCGCGCCTATATCCTGCACGACGGCAAGGTCCTGATGTCCGGCTCGCCCGAAGAGGTCGTGGAGAATGAGAACGTGCGCCGCGTCTACCTGGGAGACAGCTTCCGCATCTCGTGATGCGCGCCGCGCCGTTTCTTTCGCGCCAATCGCCCGCGCTGCGCAAAGCCCTGCCCGCGCCGCGCGCCGGCACGGCGGGCGGGCGCGGATCCTGCGGCGCCCCGGCGGGTTGAAGTTGACAGCGCCGCCGCGCATCGCCTCAAATGATCCCATGACACGCCAGCGTCCCGCCCGATTCCGAGACGCGCACCGCCCCCGCGGGCCGGGGCGCCGGGCGAGAACCCGCAGTGTCCAAATCACGCACCCGGACCCCAAGAAGACGCCGCCGTCGCGGCGCCCTTCGTCCGGCTGTCAGAAAAGGAGCGAACATGCGCTATCAAATCACTGGAAAGCAGATCGACATCGGTGCCGCCCTGCAGACCCACGTGAAAGAGTGTCTGGGCGCCGCGGTGGACAAATATGCCCAGCGCCCGACCGACGCCATCGTCACCTTCTCCAAAAGCGCGCATGAATACGTCTGCGAGACGACCGTTCACCTGTCCACGGGCCTGAACGCCAATGCCAAGGCCAAGGCCACCGAGATCTACGCCGCCTTCGACGCCAGTTGCGAGAAAATGGAGAAGCAACTGCGGCGCTACAAGCGCAGGCTGAAAGACCATCACAAGGATCGCG
Source organism: Paracoccaceae bacterium (assembly GCA_052031355.1). Lineage (GTDB taxonomy): Bacteria > Pseudomonadota > Alphaproteobacteria > Rhodobacterales > Rhodobacteraceae > JBPEXR01. The sequence goes on along the minus strand of JBPEXR010000411.1, from coordinate 7,811 downwards.
CGCAGCCGGTTGAATTAATGGGTGCGTCCTCGTATATCCTCGCCGCGGAAGACGATTCGACAGAATCGGAACCCGACTCGTTGCAGCCGGTGATCGTCGCCGAGACGGCAACGCAGATTCCCTCCTTGTCCGTGGGCGAGGCGGTGATGCAGATGGAACTTGCGGGCGCACCGGTGCTGGTGTTCCGGAACGAAGGGAAGAACGGCGTCAACGTCGTGTATCGCCGGGACGACGGCAATATCGGCTGGATCGAACCACAGGAAAGGGCGTGAAACGCCTGCCTGCGGTCTACGCTTTCCGAGGTAGCGGGCAGACATGAACTTTTCCGAACTATTGAAGCCCGAGGCTGTGAAGGTCATCTCCACAGCCTCGAGCAAGAAGCGATTGTTCCACGACCTGGCGGACCTGGGCTTTCAGGCCTATGGCATCGCGCCGGGTCACGCCGTCGAGGCGCTGCTGGAACGTGAAAGCCTGGGCCCGACCGGCGTCGGCCATGGCGTTGCCCTGCCGCACGCGCGGGTGCGCGACATCGACGACGTGGTCGGTGCCTTCGTGCTTCTGGAAAAACCCATCGACTTCAACGCGGTGGACCGCGCCCCGGTGGACGTGGTCTTTGCCCTTTTCGCGCCCGAGGATGCCGGGGTCGAGCATCTGAAGGCGCTGGCGCTGGTCTCGCGCACGCTGCGCGATGCGAGCTTCTGCTCGAAGCTGCGCGCCAACCCCGACCCGGCGACCCTTTACACCATCCTGACGGAATCGGCCTCGGTCCAGGCGGCCTGAGACGCCGCGCGCGTCAAGGCGCGTGTGTTCTCAGTTTCGAGGAAAGCCGCGCCGGGGCCTACTGCGCCGCGCGCGGCATCTGGGTCACGTCCTGGAGGTAGCGCATCAGGTCCTCGCGCAGGTCGTCCCGCGCCAGGCCGAAGGCAACGGTGGCCTGCAGGAAGCCCGCCTTCGAGCCGCAGTCGAACCGCTGGCCCTTGAAGCGATAGCCCCAGACGTCGCGGCCCGCCGTCAGCTCGGCCGCGATGGCGTCGGTCAGCTGGATCTCGCCGCCCGCGCCGCGCCGGGCACCGTCGAGGTTTTCCAGGATCTGCGGCGTCAGGATGTAGCGCCCGATGACCGCCAGGTTGGAGGGCGCGGTGCCGGGGGCGGGCTTTTCCACCATGCCGGCAACGCCGATGCGGCCGTCCACTTCCTCGCCCGAGATGTCGAGCACCCCGTAGGAGGATGTCGCCTCGGCCGGGACTTCCATCGCCGCGACCATGTTGCCGCCGCACTGGGCATGCGCCTCGACCATCTGCTGCAGGCAGGGCTTTTGCGCCGCGATCACGTCGTCGGGCAGGATGACGGCGAAGGGCTCGTCCCCGATCAGCCGGCGGGCGCACCAGACCGCGTGGCCGAGGCCCAGCGCCTTGTGCTGGCGGATGTAGGCGATCGCCCCGCTGTCCATGTTGGTGGTGCGCAGAACGTCCAGAAGCTCTTTCTTTTCCTTGCGCTTCAGCTCCTGCTCGAGCTGCGGGGAATGGTCGAAGTAATCCTCCAGCGCGCCCTTGCCGCGGGAGGTCACGAAGATGAACTCCTTGATGCCGGCGGCGCGCGCCTCGTCGATGGCGTATTGGATGAGCGGGCGGTCCACCAGCGTCATGATCTCCTTCGGGATCGACTTGGTGGCCGGCAGGAACCGCGTTCCCAGGCCAGCGACGGGGAAGATTGCCTTGGTTACCTTCTTACGCATTCACTGTCTCACTGTCCTTGCCGCACCTGGCGGGGGCTACGTTCCAGGGCAGGGCACGCGCCCCGCGATCGGATGAAGGTTAACCCGATTGTCCGCCGCGTCCAACCGCGGCGGCAGGGGGCCGGGATCGGCGGCGGGTCTCAGCCTTCCTTCAGCGCGACGCCCGGCGCGTGGGCGATGAAGAACGGATTGGCGAAACCGGGCTTGCCGTAGGTCAGCGGCAGGTGGTCGTCGAAGCGCACCACCCGGCCGCCGGCGCCGTGCAGCACAGCCTGGCCGGCCGCGGTGTCCCATTCCATCGTGCGGCCCAGCCGCGGGTAGAGGTCCGCCTCGCCCGTCGCCACCAGGCAGAACTTCAGCGAGGAGCCGGCGCTGGTCATGTCCTTGACGTCATAGCGGGCGATATAGGCATCCGTCTCGGCGTCGCGGTGCGACTTGGAGGCGACGACCATCAGCGGGCCCGAGGGCTCGGAGACCGAGATGGGGCGCGTCTCGCCGGGTTCGTCCACCGCGAAGGGGCCGGTCTCCTCGACGCTGCGGCCGGAAGCGGTGGTGTAGAAAAGGCGCTGCTTGGCCGGGGCATAGACGATGCCGCGCGCCGGCACGCCGTCTTCGACGTAGGCGATGTTGACGGTGAATTCGCCGCGGCGGTGGATGAACTCCTTGGTGCCGTCCAGCGGGTCGACGATCAGGAAGCTGGTGGCGCTTTCGTCGTGGGTGTCGGCCTGTTCCTCGGTCACCAGCGCCACGTCCGGGAAAGCCTCGCGCAGCCCGTCGGAGATGATCTTGTCCGCCGCGCGGTCTGCCGCCGTCACCGGGCTGTCGTCGCTCTTGAGATCGACCTCGACCTCGCCGGCGTCATAGATCTGCATGATCGCCGCGCCGGCCTCCAGGGCGAGGCGGCGCATGGTTTGCATCAGGGCGTCGTGGTCCAAGGGTCGTCCTTTCCGGCGCGTTTTGTTGATCGGGTGCCTCCCCGTCCTTATGATGGCGCGGGCGCGGATGGGCAAGGAATGCCTGCCCGGCGCCCACGACGACGACCGCCCGGCGCGCCGGCGGTAAGCCCCGGAGCCTGCTGACCCCATGCGATTGCCCCGACTTCGGCGCCGCCAGAGCCCCGCGACAGCGGCGGATGCCGGGGCGCGTGGGGCGCACGGGGCGCACGGGGCGCCGGCGCGGGTGCCCGCGGCGCCCACCGGCGGCCTGGCCGCGGGCCTGCGGCTGGCCGAGCTGATCTACCACGCCGCGGTGCGCTCGGTCCGCAAGACGCACGGCAACGCCTTCGTCGCGCTGGCGATGAACATGCTGCAGACCGTGGTGTTCGTCCTGGCCTTCGTGATCATGTTCTCGCTGCTGGGCCTGCGCGGCGCGGCGATCCGGGGCGATTTCGTGATCTACATCATGACCGGCGTCTTCCTTTACATGACGCACACCAAGACGCTGGCCGCGGTGGTGGGGGCCGAGGGGCCGACCTCGCCAATGATGCAGCACGCGCCGATGAACACGATCGTCGCCATCGGCGCCGCGGCGCTGAGCGCGCTTTACGTGCAGGTGCTGTCGCTGCTGGCGATCCTTTTCGTCTACCACGTCGTCTTCACCCCGTTCGACATCCAGGACCCGGCGGGCGCCTTCGGCATGGTGCTGCTGGCCTGGTTCACCGGCGGGGCGATCGGGCTGGTGCTGCTGGCGGTGAAGCCATGGTTTCCGACCTTCGTGTCGATCTTCGCCACCGTCTACCAGCGGGCCAACATGATCGCCTCGGGCAAGATGTTCGTGGCCAATGCGTTGCCGGGCTACATGCTGGTGCTCTTCGACTGGAACCCGCTGTTCCACGCCATCGACCAGTGCCGGGGCTTTGCCTTCGTCAACTACAATCCCCGCAACTCGGAGATCGCCTACCCGCTGATCCTGGGCGCGGTGCTGCTGATGATCGGCCTGATGGGCGAGTTCTACACCCGCCGCAACGCCAGCGCGAGCTGGGCCGCCCGGCGCTGAGGCGCAGATCCACCGCCCCGCGCTAGTCCACCACCCGCAGGGTCAGGTTGATGCGCCCGCCCTTCTCCAGCAGGCTGGAAGAGCCGAAGCGGATGCGGTCGACCCCGTGGTAGGCCAGCCGCGCAGGTCCGCCCATGACGACCACGTCCCCCGATTCCAGCCAGATCGACTCGGTCTTGCCGCCGCGCGCCGGGCCACCCATGCGGAACAGCCCCGCATCGCCCAGCGAGACCGAGACGACGGGGTGATCGAAGCTGGCCTCGTCCTTGTCCTGGTGCAGGCCCATGCGCGCGCCCTCGCCGTAGTAGTTCACCAGGCAGCAATCGGGGCTGCGCGCCGTGCCCGCCAGCGCCAGCCAGATCGCCAGGACCTCCTCGGGGATGGGCGGCCAGGGCATGCCGTCCGGGTGGCGCGGCTCGTAGCGGTAGCCGCGGCGGTCGGTGACCCAGCCGTATTTTCCCGCCGCCGTCATGCGCACCGACATCGGCCGCCCGCGCGGCGTCACCGGGGCGAAGAAGGGCGCCGCGCGCGCCACCTCGCGCAGCCGGTCGCGCAGGTGCTCCTGGGCCGGCCGGTCCAGGTAGCCCTTGTGGATGTCGAAGCCGCGCAGCTGGATCACCTCGGCCATCGTGCCCTCCTTCCGTCGCGTCGCCCCGGGGCGGGGGCGGCGCCATCTGTCCCGCCTGGCCGCGGCTGCGGGCCGGACGGGGCTGCAACAGTGGGAAATTGCCCGTCTTAACGCCCCGGGGGACGCTTGCAGGGGCAAGACCCCCTCCTTATATACGCTCCGAACCGCGGCGGGGCAGGCCCCGGCGCCACACCGGTTCGGGGCAGGATGCCGAAATGGGTCCGCGCCTCGTGTCATCGCCTGAACTACAGAGGGATCGAAATGGCCAAAGTCATTGGTATTGACCTGGGAACCACCAACAGCTGCGTCGCCATCATGGATGGCACCCAGCCGCGGGTGATCGAGAATTCCGAGGGCGCGCGGACGACCCCGTCCATCGTCGCCTTCACCGAGGACGAGCGCCTCGTCGGCCAGCCCGCCAAGCGGCAGGCCGTGACCAACCCCGAGAACACCATCTTCGGCGTCAAGCGCCTGATCGGCCGCCGCAACGACGATTCCGACCTGGCCAAGGACCGCAAGAACATGCCGTTCGAGGTGATCGACGGCGGCAACGGCGATGCCTGGGTCCGGGCCCGCGGCGAGAAGTATTCCCCCTCGCAGATCTCGGCCTTCATCCTGCAGAAGATGAAGGAAACCGCCGAATCCTACCTGGGCGAGGAAGTCACCCAGGCGGTCATCACCGTCCCGGCCTATTTCAACGACGCCCAGCGCCAGGCCACCAAGGACGCCGGCAAGATCGCCGGCCTTGAGGTGCTGCGCATCATCAACGAGCCGACGGCCGCCGCGCTGGCCTATGGCCTCGACAAGGAAGATTCGAAGACCATCGCCGTCTACGACCTTGGCGGCGGCACCTTCGACGTGACCATCCTGGAAATCGACGACGGCCTCTTCGAGGTGAAGTCCACCAACGGGGATACCTTCCTGGGCGGTGAAGACTTCGACATGCGGATCGTCAACTACCTGGCGGACGAGTTCAAGAAAGAGCACGGCGTCGACCTGACCAAGGACAAGATGGCGCTGCAGCGCCTGAAGGAAGCGGCCGAGAAGGCGAAGATCGAGCTGTCGAGCTCCAGCCAGACGGAGATCAACCAGCCGTTCATCTCGATGGGCAAGGACGGCTCGCCGCTGCACATGGTGATGAAGCTGACCCGCGCCAAGCTGGAAAGCCTGGTGGGCGACCTGATCAAGGGCTCGCTGAAGCCGTGCCAGGCCGCGCTGAAGGATGCCGGCCTGTCGACCTCCGACATCGACGAGGTGGTCCTTGTCGGCGGCATGACCCGCATGCCCAAGGTCGTGGAAGAGGTGACCAAGTTCTTCGGCAAGGAGCCGCACAAGGGCGTGAACCCCGACGAGGTGGTGGCCCAGGGCGCGGCCATCCAGGCCGGCGTGCTGCAGGGTGACGTCAAGGACGTCGTGCTGCTGGACGTGACCCCGCTGTCGCTCGGGATCGAGACGCTGGGCGGTGTCTTCACCCGGCTGATCGACCGCAACACCACCATCCCGACCAAGAAGAGCCAGATCTTCTCGACCGCCGAGGACAACCAGAACGCCGTGACGATCCGGGTCTTCCAGGGCGAGCGCGAGATGGCGGCCGACAACAAGATGCTCGGCCAGTTCAACCTCGAGGATATCCCGCCCGCACCGCGCGGCATGCCGCAGATCGAGGTGACCTTCGACATCGACGCCAACGGCATCGTGCACGTGGCGGCGAAGGACAAGGGCACCAACAAGGAGCAGAAGATCACCATCCAGGCGTCGGGCGGTCTGTCGGACGAGGACATCGAGAAGATGGTCAAGGACGCCGAGGCCAACGCCGAGGCGGACAAGGAGCGCCGCGCGCTGGTCGAGGCCCGCAACCAGGCCGAAAGCCTGATCCATTCGACCGAGAAATCGCTCGAGGAGCACGGCGACAAGGTCGATCCGACCACCGTCGAGGCGATCGAGCTGGCCATCGCGGCCCTCAAGGACGACCTGGAGAAGGACGACGTCAAGGCCGACAAGATCACCGCCGGCATCCAGAACGTCACCGAAGCGGCGATGAAACTGGGCGAGGCGATCTACAAGGCCAGCCAGGAAGAGGCGCAGGGCGGCGAGGAAGAGACGCCCGAGGCCGAGAAGTCCGCGGGGCCGGGCGACGATGACATCGTCGATGCCGACTTCGAAGATCTCGGCGACGACAAGCGGTCGTAAGGCGGCCTGACGGAACCTCTGGGGGCCGGCCTGCGCATCAGGCCGGCCCGCTACGTTCCGCAACAAGGGGACACCCATGGCGAAACGTGACTATTACGACGTACTGGGCGTGTCGAAAGGCGCCTCGGCCGAGGAGATCAAGAAAGCCTACCGCCGCAAGGCGAAGGAGCTGCATCCCGACCGGAACAGCGACAATCCCGAGGCCGAGAACCAGTTCAAGGAGGCCAACGAGGCCTACGAAGTCCTGAAGGACGCCGAGAAGAAGGCGGCCTACGACCGCTTCGGCCACGCGGCCTTCGAAGGCGGCATGGGCGGCATGGGTCGTGGCGGCGGCGGCGGTGGCTTCCACGGCCAGCAGGGCGATTTCGCCAGCGCCTTCTCGGACGTGTTCGACGACCTCTTCGGCGACTTCATGGGCGGCGGCGGCCCGCGCGGCGGCGGCCGCAAACGGGCGGCGCGCGGCTCGGACCTGCGCTATAACCTGCGCGTCACGCTGGAGGAGGCCTATTCCGGCCTGCAGAAGACGATCAACGTGCCGACGGCCGTGGCCTGCAGCGCCTGCGAAGGCTCTGGCGCCGAGGGCGGGGCCGAGCCGACGACCTGCCCCACCTGTTCGGGCATGGGCAAGGTACGCGCGCAGCAGGGCTTCTTCACGGTCGAGCGGACTTGCCCGACATGCTCGGGCCTGGGACAGATCATCAAGAACCCCTGCCGCGCCTGCGGTGGCCAGGGCCGGGTCGAGAAGGATCGCGCCCTCAGCGTCAACATCCCCGCGGGGGTGGAGACGGGCACCCGCATTCGCCTGGCCGGCGAAGGCGAGGCCGGGCTGCGCGGCGGCCCCTCCGGCGATCTCTACATCTTCATCGAGGTGGCGGCGCACGACCTTTTCCAGCGCGACGGCGCGACGCTGTTCTGCCGCGTGCCGGTGTCGATGAGCACCGCGGCCCTGGGCGGCGACATCGAGGTGCCGACCATCGACGGCGGCCGCAGCCGGGTGAAGATCCCGGCGGGCAGCCAGTCGGGCCGGCAGATGCGTCTGCGCGGCAAGGGCATGCCGGCGCTGCGTGGCGGCGCCAGCGGCGACATGCTGATCGAGCTGGCCGTGGAGACGCCGGTCAACCTGACCGCCCGCCAGAAGGAGTTGCTGCGCGAGTTCGAGAACCTGTCGGAAGACAACAACCCCGAGCTCAAGAGCTTCTTTTCCTCGGTCAAGGGCTTCTGGGACAGCATGAAGGGCTGACCCCGGCCCAGGTGGCGAAGCAT
>JBPEXR010000410.1:0-2231 GCA_052031355.1 Paracoccaceae bacterium | reverse complement strand
GCGCGGCCCCCTTTTTCGTGCGCGCGCGACCCGCGCCGCGGCTGGTCGCCTAGTCCGCCCGCGGCGGCGACGCGCTGCCTGCCAAGAGCCCGCCGTCGATCGTCAGTTCGGCCCCCGTCATGTAGGCCGCCTCGTCCGAGGCCAGCAGCACCGCCAGGGCGGCGATCTCTTCGGGGCGACCGAAGCGGCGCATAGGCGTGTCGGCGACGATGGCTTCCATGCGCGCCGCGCGATCCGCGCCGCGGCCCAGCATCGGCTCCCACATCGGGGTCAGTACCGCGGCGGGGTGGATCGAGTTGCAGCGGATGTTCAGCCCCTGCTCGGCGCAGTAGAGGGCGACGGTCTTGGTGTGGTTGCGCACCGCCGCCTTGGAGCTGGCATAGGCCGCAGCCCCCGGGATGCCGACAAGGCCGGAGCGCGAGGAGATGTTGATGATCGCCCCCGCGCCGCGTGCCCGCATGGCGCCGATGGCGTAGCGGCAGCCCAGGAAGGTGCCGTCGAGGTTGACGGCATGCACCGCGCGCCAGTCGGCGAGGCTGGCGTTCTCGGGGTCCTGCGGTCCGGCGCCGCCCTCGAAGCCGGTGATCCCGGCGTTGTTCACCAGCACGTCGCAGGCGGGCCAGTCGCGGGCGAGGGCGGCCCAGTCCTGCTCGCGCGCGACGTCCAGCCGGCGGGCGGCGGCGCCGATCTGCCCCGCCACGGCGGCGGCGCTGTCCGCGTCGCGGTCGGTGACCAGCACCTCGGCCCCTTCGGCGGCGAAGGCGCGGGCGATGGCGGCGCCGATGCCGCGCCCGGCCCCGGTGACGATGCATTGCTTCTTTGCCAGTCGCCCCATGGCGCCCTCCCTTGCGTTCCCGTGTCCGGCGGGCCGGTCCCGCCTGCGCGCGCCGGGGGCCTTTACCGGGGCCCCTCGTCCTTCAGCGCGCGGGCGAGGGCGCAGAACCCCTCCAGCGGCACCTGTTCGGCCCGGTCGGTGGGGGAGATGCCGGCCGCGCGCAGGCGGTCCTCGATATCCGGCGCCAGGCCGCGCAGCGCGGCGCGCAGCATCTTGCGGCGTTGGTTGAAGGCGGCGGCGACGACCCGTTCCAGCACCTTGGGATCGGCCGGGAAGCGCGGCTCGGGCAGGGCGGCCAGGTGCACCACCGCCGAAGAGACCTTGGGCGGCGGGGTGAAGGCGCCGGGCGGCAGCGACATGACGATGCGCGCCTCGGTGCGCCACTGCGCCAGAAGCGCCAGCCGGCCATAGGCCTTGGAGCCGGGCTGGGCCACGATCCGCTCGGCCACCTCGCGCTGGAACATCAGGGTCAGGCTTTGCCAGAAGGGCGGCCATTCGGGCGGGGTCAGCCAGCGGACCAGCAGCTCGGTGCCGACGTTGTAGGGCAGGTTGGCGGCGACGCGGATCGGCGGGCGCAGATGCGCCAGCGGGTCGATCTGCAGCGCGTCGCCCTCGATCACCTCCAGCCGGCCGGGGTAGCGGGCGGCGATCTCCTCCAGCGCCGGGCGGCAGCGCGGGTCCTTCTCGATCGCCAGAACGCGGCGCGCGCCCTCGGCCAGCAGGCCACGGGTCAGCCCGCCGGGGCCGGGGCCGATCTCCAGCACGTCGCAGCTGGCCATGTCGCCGGCCTGCCGGGCGATCTTCGCCGTCAGGTTCAGGTCCAGCAGGAAGTTCTGCCCCAGCGCCTTGCGCGCCGAAAGGCCGTGGGTCGCGATCACCTCGCGCAGGGGGGGCAGGTCGTCGATGGTGCTCATGGGGCCTCGGAACGGGCGGCGCTGCGGGCGCCGGCATCGGCCATGCGGGCGGCCAGTTTCAGCGCCTCGATGGTCGAGGTGGGGCTGGCCACGCCGGTGCCGGCGATGTCGAAGGCGGTGCCGTGATCGGGCGAGGTGCGCACGAAGGGCAGGCCCAGCGTGACGTTGACGCCGGCGTCGAAGTCCAGCGTCTTGATCGGGATCAGCGCCTGGTCGTGGTACATGCAGATCGCCGCGTCGTAGCGCGCGCGGGCGGCGGGGTGAAACAGCGTGTCGGCCGAATGCGGCCCGGAGAGGTTCAGCCCCTGGTCCGCCAGCCGCGCCACCAGCGGGCCGATCCAGTCGACCTCCTGCCGGCCGATGTGGCCATCCTCGCCGGCGTGGGGGTTGAGGCCCGCGACGACGATCCGCGGCGCCACCAGCCCGAAGTTCTGGCGCAGCCCGGCGGCGGTGATGCGGATCACCTCCTCCAGCAGGTCGGG
>JBPEXR010000041.1:0-3268 GCA_052031355.1 Paracoccaceae bacterium | reverse complement strand
TTAGCCCTTGCGCGCACGGGCTTCCACCCCTGGCGAGGCATGGCGGGGCCGCGCGGGCGGCAGGGCGGGGCCGCACGATGGACACGTTATCCGGGGCAAGCTAGGCTGCGGCATGGAGTTAAGGTTGAAGGAACTGCGCAAGACGCGCGGGCTGACGCTGGACGACCTCGCCGACATGGCGGGGATCTCGAAATCCTATCTCAGCGAACTGGAGAACGGGCGAAAGGACATCAACGGCCGCAGGCTGAAAGCGCTGGCGAAGGCGCTGGGCGTGCGGCCGTCGGACATCCTGGGCGACAGCGCCGGGCCCGAGGCGGACGAGTTGGCACGCATCGTGGCCGAGCTGCCCCCGGCGGACCGGCAGCTGCTGACCCAGATCGCCCGGCGCCTGCGCGACCGCGGCGGGCCCGCCCCCACTTCCTGACCGGGGCGCCCTACCCCGCGCGGCCCTCCGCGCAGGCCTGCCGCCAGGCGCGGCGCAGGTCCAGGGCCAGCATCTCGTCCCGGCCGAGGTAGAGAAAGTCGAGGCTCAGCCCGAAGCGCGCGTTCAGCGCCAGCGCCCCGTCGAGCGAGAGGCGATACTGCCCGCTCTCCCAGTTCGAGAGTTGTGCACGCTTCAGCCCCGCCGCGGCGGCATAGTCCGACTGGTTGAGCCCCTCGTGCGCCCGGTGCCAGCGCAGCCGCGCGGCGATATCGGCGAAGGGGGCCGGGTTCGGGGGATCGGACCGGGGTGCCATGCGGGGCATGGAAAACCGCGCATCGCCCTTCGGTCAAGCGCCGGTGCGCGCATCGCGGGAAGGCTGGTGCCCAAGGTGGGACTCGAACCCACACGGTATCGCTACCGGGGGATTTTGAATCCCCTGCGTCTACCATTCCGCCACTTGGGCCCTGCCCTTCCCTAGCCGCGCGCGCGGGCGGCGTCCAGAGGGAATGGCGCCCCGCGGACATGGGTGCGGGGCGCGCTGCGCCAAGTTGCCCCCCGCGCCGCCCGCGGCCCCCCGGCCCCACCCTGCGCGGCCAAACGCCCGGCCCGCCTGGCCCGCGGTTGACCTTGGCGCGCGGCCATGCTCTGGCTGCGCGCAACTCTGCCCCGGGGGCCCCATGCTGCGACGCCTATACGACTGGACCATGACACTGGCCGACCACCCGCGCGCGCTTTGGGCGCTGGCGGTGGTCAGCTTCGTCGAAAGCTCCTTCTTCCCGATCCCGCCGGACGTGCTGATGATCCCGATGATCCTGGCCCGGCCCAGCCGCGCCTGGCTGATCGCCACGGTGGCGCTGGTCGCCTCGGTCGCGGGCGGGCTGCTGGGCTATGCCATCGGCGCTTTCGCCTTTACCTCCATCGGCCAGCCGATCCTGGAGATGCTGGGCAAGGCCGATGCGGCCGAGGCCTTCAACACCCGCTTCAACGACTTCGGCTTCTGGGCGGTGCTGGCGGCGGGCGTCACGCCCTTCCCCTACAAGGTCATCACCATCATGTCGGGCTGGACCGGCATGCCGCTGGCGACCTTCCTGGCCACCTCGGTGCTGGCGCGGGGGCTGCGCTTCTTCGCCGTGGCGCTGCTGCTGCGCATGTTCGGCGCGCCGGTGCGCGGTTTCATCGAGCGCCGCCTGGGGCTGGTCTTCACCCTGTTCCTGCTGCTGCTCTTCGGCGGCTTCTTCGCAAGTGCAATGCTATGAGTTACGCCCGCTACGTTCTTCTGGCCGGTCTCGGTTCTGCCGCGCTGCTGCTGGGCGCGCTGGCCTTCCAATACATCGGCGGCCTGCCGCCCTGCAAACTGTGCTACTGGCAGCGTTACCCGCATGTCGCGGCGCTGCTGATCGCGGGTCTGGCGATGGCCCTGGGGGGGCGCCTCCTGGCGCTGGCGGGCGCGGCGGCGGCGCTGGCGACGGCGGGCGTCGGCCTCTACCACACCGGGGTCGAGCGCGGCTGGTGGGAAGGCCCCAACACCTGCACCGCGCAAGGGGCAGACGGGCTGAGCACCGATGCGCTCTTCGACCAGATCATGTCCGCCCCGCTGGTGCGCTGCGACGAGGTGCCATGGGCCCTCTTCGATCTGTCGATGGCCAGCTGGAACGCGCTGGCGTCGCTGGCGCTGGCGGCGCTGTGGCTGATGGCCGCGCGGCGGGCCTGACCCGCCGCCGCCGGGCGGGCCTTCCCGGCTAGCCCGACTTGCGCGTGGCCAGCAGCAGGTTCGTCTCGCTGTGGGCCACCCCCTCGAACCGGCGGATGCGGGCCAGCACCTCGTCGAAATCCTCCAGCGAGCTGGCGCCGATCTCGGCGATCACGTCCCAGCGGCCGTTGGTGGTGTGCACCGCGCGCACCTCGGGCATGCCCGACAGCTGGCGGATGATCCGGTCCGCGCCGCGCCCCTCGATGCCGATCATCATCAGCCCGCGCACCGGGTCGCGCTGCGTGTCCTCCTTCAGGACCACGGTAAAGCCGACGATGTCGCCGCGCGCCTGCAACCGCTCGATCCGGCTGCGCACCGTGGTGCGCGAGACGCCCAGGCTCACCGCCAGGTCCGACAGCGAGGCCCGCGCATCGTGCCGCAGCGCCGAGATCAGCTTGCGATCCACATCGTCCATTTCGTCGCCCTACCCTTTCGAATCGAAAATTCGCCCTGCGCATTGAGCATTTTGCCCGGTTCATTTCAACCGCCGCCCCCGGCAACATCCCGCCCATGAGCCAAGCGAGGATGACGATGGAGAAAACGCGCTGCATTCTGATCGGGGCGCCGGTGGACAGCGGCAAGCGCCGCCGTGGCTGCCTGATGGGCCCGGACGCCTACCGCACCGCCGGTCTGGCCGAGGCGCTGGGCGAGCTGGGCCATAGCGTCGAGGACCGGGGCAACCTGGCCCCCGCCCCCGTCGAGGCGCCCGCGCGTCCGGAGGAGGCGCATGTCCACGCCCTGGCCGAGACGATCGGCTGGACCCGCACCCTGGCCGAGGCCGCCGAGGCCGCCATGCAGGACGGCATGCCGATCTTCCTGGGCGGCGATCACGCGCTGTCGCTGGGCTCGGTCGCAGGCGTGGCGGCCCATGCCGCGCAAGCGGGGCGGCCGCAGTTCGTCCTCTGGCTCGATGCGCATTCGGACTTTCACACGCCGCACTCCAGCGCTTCGGGCAACCTGCACGGCACGCCGCTGGCCTATGTCACCGGCCGCCCCGGTTTCGAGGCCTTCCCCCCCGTCACCGCGCCCGTTCCCGAGGAGAACATCTGCCTGATCGGCCTGCGGTCCGTCGACGGGCCCGAGCGCGAGGCGCT
>JBPEXR010000409.1:0-4796 GCA_052031355.1 Paracoccaceae bacterium | reverse complement strand
TCCAACAAGCCGGCGAGGGCCGCGGCCTGCTCAGCGGTCAACTCCGGCGCGGCATCGCCCGGCTTGCCGCCCGGCGCGACCACTGCGGCGCCCTGCCCCGGCACGCCGCCGGCCCGCCCGGCGCCGGCCAGAACCGCGGCGAACAGGTCGCCCGCGCTGCCCGGGGCGGCCTTGCCGGCGCCGCCCGCAGGCTGCGCCGCGCCCGGCTGCGCCCCGGTGGGCGCGAGGATGAGGGAGGCCAGGGACATCGCGTTACTCCAGCATGGCGGTGGAGAACCCCCGCTCCAACAGCACGCGGCGCATTTTGCGCAGTGCGCGCACTTCGATCTGGCGCATCCGGTCGGCGCTGAGGCCGAGGTCCGCCGCGACCGCCGAGGCCGCCTCGGGCACCGGGCGCAGCTTGCGCCGTTCGATCACCTGCCGCTCCAGCGGGTCCAGCTTGGCCAGCGCCTCAAGCGTCAGCCGCTCCATCGCCGCGGCGGTGGAGCGGGCCGTCACGCGTTCCTCCGGGGTGGGATCTTCCGAGACCAGCCGGTCGGCCGGGTTCGGCCCGTCGTCGCCCACCGTCGGCGCGTCGATCGGCACCGCGGTCTGGATGGCGGAATGCGCCAACCGCTGGTCCTCTCCCGCAAGCCGGCCACCCAGCGCGTCGAGGTAGGTCCGCGGCGGGATGTCCACCACCGACTTGATGCGCGCCAGCGCCGAGGAGATGAAGGTCATCACCCAGTAGGACGAATAGGTCGAGAAACGCACGTCGCGGCTGCGGTCGAACCGGTCCGCGGCGCGCATCAAGCCCAGCACTCCTTCGGCCACGAGGTCCTCGAGGTGCACGGGGTTGTCCGTCCAGCGGCTGGCGTGGGCATAGGCCTGGCGCGCGTGCGACAGCACCAGAAGCTCCAGGGCCGAGGGGTCGCGCTGCTCCTGCCACCGGGCCAGGGCCTCGCGCTCCTCTTCGGGCGCCAGCATCGGTGCATTCACCGCGGCCTGGTAGGAGATGGGCATTCGTGCGTCCGCCTATTCATGCATTTCGCAAGAACAACAAAGCACAAAGCCGCAAATGTAGGAAGAAAACTTTGGTTTAGAAAAGTTTAAAGCGGCTCAGCGTGGCGCGTTTGCCCGCCTGGGCGGCCATCGCCGGCGCGCCGAGGGCGACGTCGATGCGGGCCCGCACGGCGCCCGCCCAATCGTCCAGGTGCCGGCTGCCGGCGCCGCGCATCAGCCCCTTGGGCACGATCTGCGGATCGGGGCCGGTGAAGCCCGCGTCGATCGACTGCAGATAGCCGCGCAGCCGCGGACATTCGAGGAAGTCCGCCGTCAGGAACAACCCGCTGATGTCGTCGCGCCCGCCGCGCGTGCCGGTCCAGTAGGACCCCAGCCCGCCGCCCAGCCCCATGCGGAAGGCCGCGGGCACCAGGCCCTGGTGCTGGAAGTGGCTGGCCTCGGCCATGCGGTGGTAGGCACTCGCCATCAGGTAGAGCGCGTCACTTTCCTGCTGCAGCGGGAAGTTGCCGTGGCGCAGCACCGCCAGCAACGTCTCTGCCACCACGCCGCCCAGATCGTAGGACATGGTCTGGCCGGTGCGGCCCAGCGATTGCGGATCCGCCTCCTCGACCACCACCAGCGCGCCGTAGGGCACGTCGAGGTCCAGCTCCTCGGTCAGCACGTCGCCCAGCGGCAGGGCGGGCATCAGTTCGGCCTCCTCGCTCAGAACGCAGGGCCGGCCCAGGGGCGCGTCGCATTCGAGCCGCAGCAATGCAACCGGAAGAAGGTCCTGCAGCAACCGTGCCTTGGGGCCTTCCGCCGGGGCGGACACGGGGCGAACGGCGCCTTGCCAGATCAGCTCCAAAAATGTCTTTTCCCCGAGTCTCACAGTGCACCCCCCAAGATGTAGTGGTTAGCCCTATTTCTACGACGAGACTACGACTCCTCAAAGCGACGGAATGTTAAACTTTCCGCAATATTCACGCTACGGCATCCAAGCGCTTACTAGATATAGTATCCACACCTAGCGCTAGCGGAGCGTCAGGAAAGCCCTGCAGAACCCTTGGATTCCTTGCCATTGCAGAACCTACGCCCCCCGGGGAGGTTCCGGTGCAGGGCGAGCTGTGGATATCTCACGCGGCAGTTGTGTAAATCCGACGGGGAGAAATCTTTACATTTCTCCAGATTGACTCGGGAGGCACCGCGCCGCCGCCGTCGGGAATCGGCGCTTCCCCGCCGAGGGGCGAAGAATCGCCTGGCCAGCCCCCCGGATCGCGCCGGGTGGATCAGCGGGTCAGCAGATGGGCCTTGAGGGCCTCGGGGTACTCCAGCAGCACCGAGATGCGCCGGTTGACCGCGGCGTTCGGGTCCGAGGGCTCCAGCGGCTCGGTATCGGCCAGGCCGGAGACGCGGGTGATGCGGCTGGGGTTCACCCCGGCAGCCAGCAACATGCGCCGCGTGGCGTGGGCGCGGTCCGAGGACAACTCCCAATTGTCGTAGCCGGAGTTGCGGGTGAAGGGCACGGCGTCCGTATGGCCGGCGATGACGATGTCGTTCGGCAGATCGGCGATCGCCTGGCCGACGATGCGGATCAGCTCGCGCGTGGCGCTTTCGATCCGGGCGGAGCCGCGCGCGAACATCGAGCGCCCCTCCTGGTCGACGATCTGCACGCGCAGCCCCTCGGGCGTACGCTCCAGCAGGACGTTGCGCGCCAGGTCCTGCATCTGGGGCGTGCCGAGCGCCTCCTCGATCTGCTGCTCGACGGCCTCGAACTCTGCCGCCTGCTGTTCGGCCAGGCGGGCCATTTCTGCGGCGGCGGCGGTGGCGGCGCCGTTCGCGGCCTCGGCCTCCAGCGCATCGGCCAGCGCGGCTTCAAGGTCCGAAGGCTCGTCCAGCCCGGCGGTGTCGGAGGGGCGATCCTCCGGGCCCGGGGCGGGCGCGGGCTCGTATTCCACCACCGTTTCGGGCTCTTCGTCGCGCAGCCGGCTGTCAAAGACCGACAGCGGGTTCTCCTGCCCGAAGGAGGGCAACTGGACCTCGCTCTTGGGGCCGTCGGTGCCGCTCATGACGCCCTCGGGGCCCAGGACGATGCCGTCCAGCAGCCCGTGCCCCTTGCCGCCGCTTTCGCTGAGGCTGGGGGTGAAGTAATCGGCCAGACCGCGCAGCTTTTCCTCGTCCGAGGCGGCAAGGATCCACAGCAGCAGGAAGAAGGCCATCATCGCCGTCATGAAGTCGGCATAGGCCACCTTCCAGCCGCCGCCGTGGTGGCCGTGATGACCGTCTTCCTCGATCTTCTTGATGATGATGGGGGCGTTGCTCTTGCCGCTCATGGGATGGGTCTGCCTGCTCTTGGTCGGCGGGGCGGGGATCTGTGCCCCCGGCCCCCCGGTTTGCCCGCGCCCCGCGGGGGCGGCGGTCCGTGTCGTGCCGCGCCCGGGTCTGCCCGGGCGCCGGCGCGGGTCAGGAGGTCACGCGATCGGCGCGCCGTGCGGCCCCCGGGCCGGCCTGGCGCCGGTCGTATTTGCCAAAGCCCGCCTGCTTGGCGTAGCTCGCCTTGCGGCGCGAATAGCTGGGCGCGACCAGCGGCATGTCGTCCGGCAGGGCGAACATGCGCCGATACTCGGTCTCCGTCAGGTCGTGCTCGGCGCCGAGGTGGCGCTTCAGCATCTTGAAGCCCTTACCGCAGCAGAGGCAGAAGACCTTGTCCTCGGTCACCGCCTGGTCGATCGGCAGCGCCGGCTCCATCGCGGGGCGCGGGGCGGGCTGGCCGGCGGCCGCGGCGCCAATGTCCCCGGCCGCGCCCAGCTCCGAGCGCAGCTTGGCCGTCAGCGCGACGATGTCATCCGGAGTCACGTCCGGGCGGGCCGCGTAGGCGGCGACGACGCTGGCGATGATCTCGTCAGCCGTATCCTTGGTGCTCATCGATAATCCCTCCCCGAACGCACATGGCAGTTCTTTGCAGGATTTGAAGACACCCAAGAATAGTGCGGACAGCCTCGGCTGTCCATGGGACGCCCGACGGCGCCCGCGGTTTCGTGATGATCGGTCATTGCTTCTGCAACCTCTTCTCGCCTTGCGGCATTCCCGTCAGGGCCTGGCGACGCTGGGCGGCGTAGTTTCGCGCCACCATCGGGTAGTCGTCGGGCAGGCCCCATTTGCGCCGGTATTCTTCCGGCGACATGCACAGACGCTTGGCAAGGTGGCGCTTCAGCGCCACGATACGCGTGCCCGTCTCCAGGCAGACCAGGAAGTTGCGCTGCACGCTCTGCTCGATCGGCACGGCGGGCGCCGGCGGGAGGGGGCGCAAATGTGGCACCCTTCCGGCCAGCCCGGCGCGGCCCCGCGCCCGGCCCAGAAAGGCCAGGAGCGTGGCGCGGCCGGAGCCGTGCAAACCGTTGAACAGACGCGCAAAATAGCGCATGAGATTAACCCTGTCCTGTCACGCGATTACAAACGTCCGATGACATGTGTATCTTCCAAATAGGGCGGCGCGATTAAAAAAGGTTGAAAAAGTGGCGATTTTTCCTTGGGCGGACATGCACAGCAAAGGATTGCCAGCGCCGGGCCTTGCCACCGGCGGGGAACAGCCATGATCCGGGCCTGGTTGCTGGAGGGGCACGCGCCCAGCCGCAAGGCGCTGGAGGCGCTGCTCGGCCAGCTCTTTCCCGGCCTGTCGCTGGAGCTTGCGACCGAGGTGCCGGAGGCCGCGCCCCCTGCCCCCGCCCCAACCCCCGCGCCCGATCTGGCGCTGATCGGCATCGGCCGGCACGGCGGCGGCCCGGCGGCGGTAGAGCGGTTGCGCGCACTTTGGCCCG